>DATHUT010000405.1:0-2394 GCA_035462005.1 Gammaproteobacteria bacterium
GCGCGTCGATGGCGCAGCCTTCCAGGCGCGCGGCATCGTCAATGCCCTGGTGGTGCCAGTGATCGCCGTCGCCATGATGCGCGACCCTCACTGGTCCCTGGAGGTGCATGTGTCGCGGCGGGTGGTGTTCCACACCGTGGCCCTGCTGGGTACCGGCACCTACCTGCTGGCTATGGGCGTTGGGGGTTATTTCGTGCGCAGCTACGGCGGCAGCTGGGGGGCCGTGGCCCAGGTGATCTTCCTGTTCGCGGCCCTGCTGTTGCTGGCGGTGCTGCTGTTCTCCGGCCAGCTGCGCGCCCGGCTGCGGGTGGTCATCAGCAAGCATTTCTTCCACTTCAAGTACGAATACCGCGACGAGTGGCTGCGCTTCATCCACACCCTGTCCACCGGGGCGGCCGATGACGGCCTGCGCGAGCGTGTCATCCAGGCCATGGCCAACATCCTCGACAGTCCCGGCGGTCTCCTCTGGCTGCGTCGTGACCCGGATCGCTACGAGTGCATGGCGGGTTGGTGCATGAGCCCGGTGGAGGATGGCAACCTGCCGGCGGACAGTGATTTCCCCCGTTTCCTGGAGCAGGAGCAGTGGGTCGTCAACCTGGAGGAGTTCGAACAGGACCGCAAGCATTATGGTGACCTGCAGGTGCCGGCGGTCATCGATCGTATCCCCGAGGCCTGGGTGATCGTGCCGCTGCTGTTGCATGAACGCCTGACCGGATTCGTGTTGCTGAGCCGCTCCCCAGTGGCGCGCGAGTTCAACTGGGAGGACTACGACCTGTTGCGTACCATCGGCCAGCAGGCGGCGGCTCACCTGGCGCAGCTGGATGTGTCCAAGGCGCTGGCCGACGCCAAGCAGTTCGAGGCCTGCAGCCAATTGTCTGCCTACGTGATGCATGACCTGAAGAACCTCATCGCCCAGCTTTCCCTGGTGGTGACCAATGCCGCCAAACACAAACACAATCCCCAGTTCATGGAAGATGCGGTCACTACCGTAGAGAATTCCGTGAACAAAATGAGCGGCCTGCTGGCGCACATCCGCAGCGGCGGGGCCAAGGCCGGCGAGACCAAGGACGTGGACGTGTGCGAGATGCTGCTCGATGTCTGCCAGACCATGTCCTCCGGCCTGCCGACGCCGAAGCTGGATTGCCAGGCGACCGGTGTCCGGGTGCGCTGTAACCTGGATCGCTTCGCCGCCGTGGTGGGACATGTGATCCGCAATGCCCAGGATGCCACCCCCGACGATGGCCGCCTCATGGTGCGCCTGTTCAAACAGAATGACCGGGCCGTGGTGGAGGTGCAGGACACCGGCGCCGGCATGGAGCAGGCCTTCATCCAGGAACAGCTGTTCCGACCCTTCGTCAGCACCAAGGGGGCCTCGGGCATGGGCATCGGCGCCTACGAGACGCGTGAGTTCATTCGCGGACTGGGCGGCGAGGTGGAGGTATTCAGCCGGCCCGGGGAGGGCACCACCTTCCGCATGAGCGTGCCCATTAGCGAAGAATTGAAAAATCCCGTAAAGTTGGGGGCTGGGGAGCAAGGTAGTAGGGACCCGAATGACAATAAATACAAAGAAACTGCTAGTTGTTGAGGACGATCCCGGTCTCCAGACGCAGCTAAAGTGGTGTTTTGAAGGCTTCGAAGTCATTATCGCCGGCGACCGCGAGGCGGCCCTCGAGGAACTGGAGCGGCACCATCCGCCCGTAATGACCCTGGACCTCGGCCTGCCGCCCGATGCCGATGGCACCTCGGAGGGTTTCGCCACCCTGGAGCAGATCCTGGAAAAGGCGCCCCACACCAAGGTGATCGTGGTCACCGGCAACAACGACCGCAACAATGCCCTGCGCGCCGTGGCCCTGGGTGCCTATGATTTCTTCTACAAGCCCATCGACGCCGACCTGCTGGGCTTCATCGTCAATCGTGCCTTCCGGCTGCACGAGATCGAGTCCGAGAATCACCGCCTCAGCCTGCAGCATCCCCAGTCGCCCCTGGAAGGGGTCATCTCCGCCAGCCCGGAGATGCTCAAGGTCTGTCGCACCATCGAAAAGGTGGCGCCGGCTGATGCCACGGTGCTGCTGCTGGGGGAGTCCGGCACTGGCAAGGAGCTGCTGGCGCGTTCCCTGCACGCCCTGAGCAATCATGCCAACGAGCGTTTCGTGGCCATCAACTGCGCGGCCATTCCGGAAAACCTGTTGGAATCCGAGCTGTTCGGCTACGAGAAGGGTGCCTTCACCGGTGCCGCCAAGACCACGCCCGGCAAGATCGAGACCGCCGCCGGAGGAACCCTGTTCCTCGATGAGGTGGGCGACATGCCCTTGGCCCTGCAGGCCAAGCTGCTGCGTTTCCTGCAGGAGCGGGTCATCGAGCGGGTAGGCGGGCGCCAGGAGATCCCCGTGGACG
>DATHUT010000406.1:0-3176 GCA_035462005.1 Gammaproteobacteria bacterium
CGCGTATACAGTGCGCAGTGAGGTACTGGTTCTCGATATAGATGAACCGTTCGGCGGCCTCGATACTGTCGAGGTACAGCTGTTCCACCTCGCAGATCTCCCGGTCACCTTCATAGGCGGGCACGGTACGGGCGATGGCCACCTGCGTGTCGCGAATGACGGGCTCGACCGAAACCGGCCATGGGTCATGGCTTGACGACACGGACTCGACAACGGGTGCATCATCACTGACTCGCTGCCAGCGCGCCCGCGCCAGTTCGCCGAGGGCGGCGGCGGCATCGCCGTCGACCAGCATCTGCACATCATGGAAAGGAGGATAGGGTTCACCATCGGGGTCGACGCGGCGTGGATCCTCGATGCGATGCTCCGACGTATCCCAGCGCCACTGGCTCAGGTCGAACCCACCGCAAAAAGCCACCGCATCGTCGACCACCACGACCTTCTGGTGCTGGGACGCTCCCAATGGGTGCTTGGCGTCCATGCGGAAATGCACGTGCTTGCCGCTTTTCCAGTTGCGCACGAACAGGGGGACCGCTTCGCGTTCGATGGCATAGATCATGGCGAAGTCCCAGCTCAGCACATGGACTTCGACACCCTGTCGGCGCGCCACCGCATCGAGCAGTGCGCCCAGTTCGCGCGACTGCCCGTCATCCGGCTCGTCGCGTACCAGCGCCAGGCGGCTGTGAATATCCCAACCCAGGATAAAGACCGAATGCCGGGCCTGCAGGATGGCCTCGCGCACGGCACGAAAATAGTCTTCACCATCGACCAGGAACGCCACCCGCCGCGCCTGTTCCATGCGCCAGCAGTTGGAGCCGGGCTTCAGTACGTGATTGTCGCTGTTTTCTTCCATGCAGTGACCTCAACGATAGCGCCTCGCAATCCAAAGATCACGTGACGGCACACAAAGTCAAGGGTAGTACATGGAAGGCACCCCGCCCGTCATTCCGGCGAATGCGGGAATCCATAAACCAAAACCTGGACGCCGGCCTACGCCGGCATGACGGGAGTGCTGTGCGGAATAACTGGAGGAAGCGGAACGACCGGAGAAGCCGGAATGACGAGGTTTACCAGAAGCGTACCCGGCCGGTATCAATATGGATGAAATCGGACTTGGGGTAATAGCCCACGCCGCCGGCCTTCAGGTCCAGCGCCGCCTGGCGCAGGTGGTCCAGCTTGACCCCGGGCAGGCGGATGTCGATCGCCCGACCCTGCATGTGCAGGCTGCGCTTGGCGACACCGTTGCTGTTGGCACTGAGCTTGGCATTACTCGCCGGGGAGCGGTAGCCGGAGATCACATGGAAGGCGCGGTCGGTGCCCATCTTGTGCTGCAGCAGGTAAAGCTGGTCCAGCAGGCTGGCATCGATGGGATACACCTCGCCACTGCGGTGGTCACGCAGCACCTGGTTGACGGACAGCAGCTCATCACTGACATAGTCGCCATCGGCCCAATAGGTGACGGCGGCCTGCTCCCCGGTGTGCAGGTTGCGCAGCGCCAGGCTGCGCTCCGCCGGAGAAATGGCGCTGGCCAGGACGGAAGGGGCCGCCAGGATGACGCCCAGACCCAGACAACCTTTCAATACATCACGTCTTTTCAACAAGATACTCATACTACAGTCCACCGGTGACAGTCCCTGTTCAGGCAAGCATCAAGCGTGCCAGCCCACTGCCGTGCAGTATACCGGCTGCCGGCCGCGAATGCCGGTGAAACCGTTCACAAAATCAGTAAGTTATTGATATGTGGTGGCGCCACCCACCCCCCGGATGAAAGTGATGAGAATCATAACTCACTGATATGCCAGTGCGTTATAGTAGCAGCCGCCGTTCTGCTCAGGAGTCGACATGATAGATCTCAAGGCCTGCCCGCTCTGGCTCTATCGTCTGCTGCCCTTTTTGCGCTGGTGGCCCAAGGTCTCGCCGATCACCCTCAAGGCCGATGCCCTGGCCGCGTTCAGCGGCGCCCTCATCGTGCTGCCCCAGGCAGTGGCCTTTGCCACCATCGCCGGGCTGCCCCCGGAATACGGCCTCTATGCGGCCATGGTACCGGCCATCGTGGCCGCGCTCTGGGGTTCGAGCTGGCACCTGGTGTCGGGACCCACGACGGCAATCTCGATCGTCGTGTTTGCCTCCATCAGCCCCCTGGCCGAGCCCGGCAGCCCGCAGTTCATTGGTCTGGTGCTCACCCTTACTTTCCTGGCCGGCCTGATCCAGCTGGCCATGGGCCTGGCGCGACTGGGCACGCTGGTCAACTTCATCTCCCACACGGTCATCATCGGCTTCACCGCCGGCGCCGCCATTCTCATCGCGGCCAGCCAGATCAAGAATTTCTTCGGCATCGACATGCCGCGCGGCGCTCACTTCCACGAGGTGCTTATCCAGTTCGGCTCGCACATACCGGACATCCAGCCCTGGGTGCTGGCGGTGGGCCTGATTACGCTGGCAGCAGGCTTACTCGCCCGGCGCTACATGAAGAAACTGCCCTACATGATCGTCGCCATGGTGGTGGGTGGCGCGGCGGCCGCCATCATCAACATGCTGTACGGGGCCGAGGCCACCGGCATCCGCACCGTGGGCGCACTGGTGGCCTCGTTCCCGCCCTTGTCGCTGCCGGATTTTTCCCTTATCGCCATCAAGCAGACGCTGTTTCACGCCAAGGTTATTGCGATCCTGGCCCTCAGCGAGGCGGTCGCCATCGCCCGTTCCCGGGCCGCTTTGTCCTACCAGCGTATCGACAGCAACCAGGAATTCGTCGGCCAGGGACTGGCCAACATGGCCGGCAGTTTTTTCTCCGGCTATGCCGGCAGCGGCTCCTTCAACCGCAGCGCGGTCAACTACACCTCGGGGGCCAGAACGCCGATCGCCGCCGCGCTGTCGGCGGTGTTCCTGCTGATCATCGTGCTGCTGGTGGCGCCGCTTGCGGCTTACCTGCCGGTGGCCTCGATGGCGGCGATCCTGTTCATCGTGGCCTGGAACCTGATCGACTTCCATCACATCGGCGAAATCATCCGGCACCACAAGCGCGAGCGCATCATCCTCGCGCTCACCTTCATCGGCACCCTGGTCGACCTGGAAAAGGGCATATTCCTCGGCATCCTGGTGTCACTGCTGTTCTACCTGTACCGCACTTCGCGGCCCTCGATCCGCGAGCTGGTACCCATTGCCGCCAACCGCGATAA
>DATHUT010000407.1:0-3342 GCA_035462005.1 Gammaproteobacteria bacterium
TGCATCCCGATGCGTCGGCCTCGGAACCGGAAGAGCTCGATACTCATGCAGGCCCGGAACTGCTGGCGGACATGGCCAGCGTTCGCGGCCTGGAAAAACTCACGGGACTCGTCGAGCCATTGGCCGCAGCACACGCCTCGATGCATGTCCTGAGTCCGCCGACGCTTGTGATCGAGGTGCCATCCACAGATCAGGCATAAGGATACGCAATGATTGCGCTCATTTCCGGCCTCGTGATTTTCTTCGCCGTGCACTCCATCTCCATCGTTAATCACGACTGGCGCAACCGCATGGCCGACCGGCTTGGCGAGAATCCATGGAAAGTCCTTTATTCCCTGATCGCCTTGCTCGGATTCCTGCTCATCGTATGGGGCTATGCGCTCTCCCGACAGGAACCCGTCACGCTGTATTCCCCTCCAGCGCAGCTGCGGCAGGTCGCGCTGTTGCTGTTGCTGCCTGTCTTTCCCCTGCTGGTGTCCACCTACCTCCCGGGACGCATCCAGGCCGCGACCAAGCACCCCATGCTGGTGGCAACCATGCTTTGGGCGATCGCGCATCTGCTGGCCAACGGGACGTTGGCAGATGTACTACTGTTCGGCGCCTTCCTAGTGTGGTCCATAATCGATCTGGCATCACTGCAATACCGGTCCGGGCCACCGGTTCCACGCGCACCAACATCCGCCGCGAACGACGTCATCGCCGTCATCCTCGGGCTCGTGCTCTATGTGGCATTTGCGATCTGGCTGCATGCCTGGCTCTTCAACACTCCGGTGATCGAATTGTAGCCACTGTTATCCTGCTTCATGGCTGCGACCGCGAACCAACCCGAGCATCCATTGCCTTGATCACATCAGATCGAGGCCGCCAGCGCCGACTCGATATCCGGATAGCGATATCGAAAACCACCCTGCAGGTGGCGCTCGGGAATAACTCTCTGTCCGGTCAGGTACAGATGCGCCATCTCTCCCATTGCCAGGCGTATCAACCATCCTGGCGCACGCAGCAACACCGGCCGGCCGACCGCCCTGCCGATGCTTGTCGCGAACTCCCGGTTGGTGACCGGATTCGGCGCGGTATTGTTGAAAGCGCCATGCAAGGAATCGTCCCGCATAAAGCGCAAGAACAGATCATTCAAATCCTGCATCTGTATCCAGGACACCCATTGACGCCCCGAGCCGGCAACGGCGCCAAGTCCCTTGCGAAACTGCGGAAGCAGACCGGAAAGCGCACCTCCGCCGCGCCCCAGCACGACGCCGGTGCGGGATATGCACACCCTGACACCGAACTCTTCCGCCCGATGTGCGGTCTGCTCCCACTGCGCGCACAGCCGGGACTGGTATTCCGTGCCAGCCGGCTCCTGCTCATCGAGCGACTCATCGCCACGTGCGCCATAATAGCCAACCGCAGACCCGCTGATGAGCAAGCGCGGCTTTGAACTGCTCACAGCAATGTAGTCGATGACCCTCTGCGTACTATCGACCCGGCTCGCGATCAATTCACGCTTCACCTTGTCGTTCCAACGCTCGGCGCCGAGATTCTTTCCCGCAAGATTGACGATCACCTCGGGTTCCTCGCCGTCACCGATCTCCTCGAACCGCTCCACGGCCCGCACCCGTCCCGAAAAGTGATCCAGCGCACGCGCACTGTCACGGGTCAGGACCGTAACCTCGACACCGGCTCCGAGCAGACGCTCGCTCAATGCCGTGCCGATGAAGCCCGTTCCACCCGTGATCAACACTCGCCGAACCGGGATATCTTCCTGCATGTCCATACAGCATTGGATAATCCTTTCCGCACTCGCGAGCATTGAATTATCTCAATCGCCCGGATGCTGATAAATCAGCACTGACCCGGCCTAGCGCCCCCTGCCGCAGTTACGCTCCAGTTCAACCAGGTGCGGCAACAACTCGGAGCCTTTCTGCACATGAAAGATATAGCGCGGTACATCCTGTTCGGTGGTTTGCGACATGAAAGGCTCGCCCCAGAAACTGAGCAGCGCCTCGGCAGCACCGCTTTGAAGATTGTCGGCAAGAATGAAGGACACGGTCTTGCTCAGCTTGCACCAACGTGGCTCCCGCACCTTTTCATACCCCGGGCAGGTCTTGATTTTCGGTAATATATCCGTCTGCCACAGGGGTTTCTGGCTTTCATCGAGCACAAACCGGACGGAACTTACCATCGGGTTTTCCAGGGCGGGACGCAACAGGGCATCGAACAGCGGCTGCGGTTTGTACATGGACAGGCAGACGTTGTACCAGATGCTGTCTCCACTCATGTGACGAATGAATTGCTCATTTGCGCTGCGCAGATTGCGCGGGCCAATGAGGATAACGTCGGGATGCTTGAGCGTGGCCTGAATATCGGTGATCGCGCTTGCCGCCTGTTCGACCTGCTCGGCGGTGATTTCGTTGTTGCGCGTGTGGCGCATGAAATTGATGAATAACAACCCCAGCAGCGCAAGCACGATGGGCAGGATGACCTGGTCGTCCACCACATGCAGCAGGTGGAGGATGATGGCCGCCACTGCCGCCAGGATGCCGGCAATCGCCTCCCACTCGAAGCTAAGAAATTTTTTAATGTTCATTGGAGTACCTGGCCCCGGCGGCCATGGCCGTCAGGTGCGTCCCTGCCCGCTCAGCAGGCGATGGCGTATTTTTTTATGCGGTACAGCAGGGTGTCGCGACTCAGGCCCAGCAGGCGCGCCGCCCGGCTGCGATTGCCGGCGGTCAGTTCGAGTGCCTGGCGGATGAGTTCGGACTCCAGGCTGTCGAGGTGGATGCCGCCGGCCGGCAGGCGGAAGGGTGAGGTCGAGGCCGTTGCTTCCTGGCGGATCTCCAACGGCAGGTTGTCCGGTTCCACGGCACGGCCACTGAACAGCACCAGCATGCGTTCGCAGAGGTTGCGCAGTTCGCGCACGTTGCCGGGCCAGCTGTAGCGCTGCAGGCGTGCCAGTGCGGCGGAGGAATAACACGGCACCTCGAGCCCGTGGCGGGCGGAAAGCTCGGCGGTAAGGTGGGGAATCAGTTGGGCGACATCACCCTCGCGCTCGCGCAGGGGCGGCAGCTCCAGGGGGATGACATTCAGACGGTAGTACAGGTCCTCGCGGAAGCGGCCGGTGCGCACCGCCTCCTCGAGATCACGGTTGGTGGCGGCGATGACCCGCACGTCCACACGTCGCGTCGCGGCATGGCCCACCGACTGCAACTCGCCGCTTTCCAGGAAACGCAGCAACTTAGCCTGCACCGGCAGGGACAGCTCGCCCACCTCGTCGAGGAACAAGGTGCCACCATCGGCGCTGGCCACGAAGCCCGCCTGGTGTTCCACCGCGCCCGTGAAGGCACC
>DATHUT010000408.1:0-9452 GCA_035462005.1 Gammaproteobacteria bacterium
AACCCCGTGCGGAGTCGCGCTCTCACACAGGGCAATTATGTACCTGTCGTAGCGGCCCGGAGCAGGCAAACTTGATAGGGATCAAACGATGAATAACAGTGGGTTACCCGAGTGAATCGGGTAGCGGGACGGCCTCGCACGTGGGTGGGCAGACCGGGAGGTCAGCCGCGCCGCCAGCGGGTGGTGCCGGCGGCATCCTCCAGTTGTATACCGGCCGCCTGCAACTCATCACGAATGCGGTCGGCTTCGGCCCAATCCTTGCGGGCCCGGGCATCGAGGCGGGCCTGGATACGAGCCTCGATTTCCTCATCCTCCAGTCCACCCGTCGTCCGGACGGGCTGGCCACGCAGGTACTGGAGCGGGTCGGCCTGCAGGATGCCCAGCCGCGCCCCCAGGTGCATCAGGGTTGCAGCCAGGCGGGGAGCCTCACCCGTCCCGGCTTCCCGTGCCCGATTCAGTTCCCGTGCCAGCTCGAACAGTACTGCCAGGGCCTCGGCGCTGTTGAAATCGTCATCCATGGCGGCACTGAAGCGGCGCTGGTACTCGCTGCCCTCCAGGGCCTCCCCGGGCGACACCCCGCGCAGGGCGGTATAGAAGCGGGTCAGGGCCGCGCGCGCCTTGTCCAGATTGTCATCGCTGTAGTTGAGCGGGCTGCGGTAGTGACTGGCGAGGATGAAGTAGCGTACCTCCTCGGGCTGGTAGCGCGCGAGGATCTCGCGCACGGTAAAGAAGTTGCCCAGGGACTTGGACATCTTCTCCTGGTCCACCTGCACGAAGCCATTATGGATCCAGTAGTTCACGAAGTGGCAACCGGTGGCGCCCTCTGACTGGGCGATCTCGTTCTCGTGGTGGGGAAACTGCAGATCCATGCCGCCGCCATGGATGTCGAAATGATTGCCCAGGCATTGGGTGGACATGGCGGAGCACTCGATATGCCAGCCGGGACGGCCCGCGCCCCACGGTGAGGGCCAGCTGGGCTCACCGGGCTTGGCGGCCTTCCAGAGTACGAAATCCAGGGGGTCGTCCTTGGCCTCGGCCACCTCCACCCGGGCACCGGCACGCAGGTCCTCGGGGTTCTTGCCGGACAGCCGGCCATAGCCCTCGAAGCGGCTGACATCATAGTAGACATCCCCATTGCCGGCGGCGTAGGCATAACCTTTCGCCACCAGGGTCTCGATCATGGCGATGATCTCGTCCATGGAGGTGGTGGCACGCGGTTCCAGGTCGGGCGGCAGCACACCGAGGGCTTCCGCATCCTCGTGCATGGCGGTGATGAAGCGCCCGGTCAGGGCATCGATGGGTTCACCGTTCTCGTGGGCGCGCTGGATGATCTTGTCGTCGATGTCGGTGATGTTGCGTACGTAGGTGACCTCATACCCCAGGGCACGCAGGTGCCGCACCACCACGTCGAACACCACCAGCACCCGGGCATGGCCGAGGTGGCAGAGATCGTAGACCGTCATGCCGCACACATACATACGCACCTTGCCGGGCTCGATAGGCACGAAATCCTCTTTCTGGCGGGTCAGGCTATTGTAGATCTGCAGCATTGCCGGGGTCCTGGTATCCAGTCTGGTGCGGGCACGGGGCGCATCATGGTAGCGGAAAGACACCCCGGCTCAAAGCCGGTTTCTTGTACCGTCGGCGAAAACCCTTATCATGGGCGGCTCTTGATCCGGAGAACACCTCACATGGCACCCCTATACCGCCTGTTGCTCGGCCTGTTCATCGCCCTCGGCCCCCTCGCCTCCCAGGCAGAGGGCCCATCCCCCGCAGGAGATTCGAAAATGACCGTTGAGATGCAAACCAACCATGGCACCATCGTGCTGGAACTGGATGCCAAGCGTGCGCCCAAGACCGTGGAGAATTTCATCCAGTATGCAAAGGATGGTTACTATGACGGCACGGTCTTTCATCGCGTCATACCCGGCTTCATGATCCAGGGCGGCGGCTTCGAGGTCGGTATGAACCAGAAGCCCACCCGGGATCCGGTGAAGAACGAGGCCGATAACGGCTTGAAGAACGAAATGGGCACCATCGCCATGGCACGCACCAACGACCCCCATTCCGCCACCGCGCAGTTCTTCATCAATGTGAAAGACAACGATTTCCTCAACCATAGTTCGCCCAGTCCCCAGGGTTGGGGCTACTGTGTCTTCGGCCGCGTGACCGATGGCATGGATGTGGTGCATGCCATCGAAAAGGTCGCCACCGGCAACAAGGGTTTTCACCAGGATGTGCCCGTGACGGATGTGATCATCGAAAAGGTCACCGTCATCGAAGACTGATCCCGGCCAGGAGGGGCGCGGACACCGCCCCTCCCCCACCCGCATGAAACCCGTCCTGTTCATTTCCGATCTGCACCTCGACCCCATGCGGCCGCGGGTCAGTGATTTGTTCCTGAATTTCCTTGCCGGCGAAGCACGCGCGGCCGCGGCGCTCTATATCCTCGGGGACCTGTTCGAGGCCTGGATCGGCGACGATGACCCGGAGCCGGAACATGCCCGGGTGATCACCGGGCTACGTGCCACGGTGGACAGTGGCGTGCCGATCTTCGTAATGCACGGCAACCGGGATTTTCTGCTGGGAGATGCGTTCGCCAGACGCAGCGGCGTCCAACGATTGCCGGACAGCGTTGTCATCGAGCTGTTCGGTACGCCCACCCTGCTGCTGCATGGCGATACCCTGTGTACCGATGACCGGGCCTACCAGGACTTCCGCGCCATGGTGCGTGATGCAGGCTGGCAAGGGGATTTCCTTGCCAGGCCCATCCACGAACGGCAGGCCATCGCCCGTCAGTTACGCGAAACCAGCCAGCGGGCCACCAGGGGGAAGCCTGAATACATCACCGATGTGAATGCCGCGGCAGTAGCCGACTGCATGCGCGCAGCCGGCGTTAGGCGGCTGATCCATGGCCATACCCACCGACCCGCGGTACATGACTTCGAGCTGGACGGCCAAGCGGCCCGGCGCATCGTGCTGGGTGACTGGTACGAGCAGGGCAGCCTGCTGCGCTGTACTGACGCAGGTTGTCGCCTGGAGATCCTGCCGATCGGCTAGTCGCCCGCCAGCTCCCGCAGCAGGGCTATCTCCTCCCCGTCAAAACCCGCCTCAGCGCGTGCCTGCTCGGCAAAGGGTCCCTTGATACGGCCTGGCATATGCCGCTCGAGCAAGGCCCGGAAGGTCGATAACGGATCCAGACCACGCTGGAGACAGCAATACCGGTACCAACGACTGCCGATCTCCACATGGCCGATCTCGTCGCGGAAGATGATGCGCAGGATGGCTACCGTGTCCGGATCACCCGCCTCTTCGAGGCGCTGGATCATGCCCGGCGTGACATCCAGGCCACGCGCCTCCAGCACCCGGGGCACAAGGGCCATGCGCACCAGCACATCGTCGGCGGTCTGGCAGGCCATCTCCCACAGGCCATTGTGGGCAGGGAAATCTCCATAGTCATGCCCCATTGTTCGCAGCCGGTCACGCAGGAGACCGAAGTGATCCGCTTCCTCGGCGGCCACTCGCAGCCAGTCCCTATAAAAATCGACGGGCATGTCCCGGAAGCGATAGACGGCATCCAGGGCCAGGTTGATGGCATTGAACTCGATATGGGCCAGGGCGTGCACCAGGATGGCACGCCCCTCGGGGCTGCTGAGCTTGCGTTGGTGCAGTTGCCGTGGTGCCACCAGCAGCGGGCGTGCCGGTCGGCCGGGGATCTCGATGGGGCGCGGCGGTTCCGGGTCCGCAGCCAGCAATCGGCCCGCGCGCCAGTCTTCCCGCAAGGCCTGGACCAGCGCCTGTTTACGGCTCGGATTACTGGCCAACAGGGCATCCAGGGCGCGCGGGGGCAGTCGAGTGGGTATCATAAATATTTTAAACAAAATAATTTATTAACATAAAGATATTAACTTTATTTAAGATAATGCATGAATAAAAAATGGGGCCTTTTGGCCGGTAAGCCACATAGACTTTGACAGGGAATTCTCCCTTCAGGCATGCTGGGAAAGCTAGGGTTACCAGAGGGTCCCGCCATGACCCAGACGAAGCATATCCTCGAGATCTATGAGCCCTACGACTACACGGGGCCCAATCCCATGGTGGTGGCCGGAGTTTCCACCGCCGTCGATCCCACCGGTGTCGAATATTTCCTGCTGGAACTCCCTCAGCCGGTCGTTCTGGCCGATGCCGCCTTGGAACAAATCCTGGTCAAACCCCGTTACAACGGCGACAAGATCGACCGCGCCACCTGCAGCAGTTGCACCGTGATCATCTCCCGGGTAATGCCTGGCCATCACGTCAACGGCAGCGGCCATTTCGAGTTCGAACAGGTCCATCACTGGGGCGTGGGGAAGATCACCGTCGCCCCCGGCTGACGGAATATCTCAGGCGCCCAGTCCACGCGCCAGGTCGTTTTGCAGATCCCGGATCGACTCCAGTCCCACCGCCACACGCAACAAGCCCTGACTGATGCCTGCCTCGGCGCGCTGCTCATCGGTCAGTCGCCCATGGGTAGTGGTTGCCGGATGGGTGATGGTGGTCTTGGTGTCGCCCAGGTTGGCGGTGATGGACATGACCCGGGTGGCATCCACCACTCGCCAGGCCGCTTCCCGCCCGCCCTTGACCTCGAAGGACAGCAGGCCGCCGAAGCCACTCTGCTGGCGCCCGGCCAGTTCGTGCTGAGGATGGGACGCCAGCCCCGGATAATAGACCCGCTCCACCCCGGGCTGCCCTTCCAGCCAGGCCGCCAGTTGTCCCGCCTGTTCGCAGTGGGCGCGCATGCGCAGGCCCAGGGTCTCCAGCCCCTTGAGGAACACCCAGGCATTGAAGGGGCTCATGGTGGGTCCGCAGGTACGCAGAAAGCCGAACACCTCCTTTCCCACGCGTTCCCGGTCACCCACCACGGCGCCGCCCACGCAGCGACCCTGGCCGTCCAGGTACTTGGTGGCCGAATGGATGACGATGTCCGCGCCCAGGGCCAGCGGCTGCTGCAGCGCCGGTGTACAGAAGCAGTTGTCCACCACCAGCAGGCAGCCCTTGCGCCGGGCCAGCTCCGCCAGGGCACGGATATCCACCAGCTCGGTGAGCGGGTTGGAAGGCGTCTCCACAAACAGCAGGCGGGTTTCGGGGCGGATGGCCCGCTCCCAGGCCTCCAGGTCCGCCAACGGCACGAAGCTGGTTTCCACCCCGAAACGACCCAGGTAATTGCTGAACAGAATGGTGGTGGTGCCGAAAATGCTGCGCGAAGAAACGATGTGGTCGCCGCTCTTCAGCAGGCCCGCGCAGGTGGCGTAGATGGCCGCCATGCCGGAGGCCGTGGCCACGCAGGCCTCGCCGCCCTCGAGGGCCGCCAGCCGGTCCTGGAAGGTACGCACCGTCGGGTTGGTGAAGCGGGAATAGATGTTGCCGGGCTCGGTCCCGGCGAAGCGTGCCGCCGCCTGGGCGGCGCTGGCAAAGACATAGCTGGAGGTGGGAAAAATCGCTTCCGCGTGCTCACCCTCCGCGCTGCGGTGCTGTCCGGCCCGCACCGCCCGGGTGTCCAGATCGTATTCGGACCAGTCCTCGATATCCATGTTGCATACCCTCATCGATCGCGGGCACAAAAAAACCCGCTGTTCGCCAAGCGAAAGCAGGTGCCATCGCTTTAGCTGCATTTATTACGCGCCCGCAAGCTGAACTCAAATCGGCGCAGTGACCACAGCCTAGTGCAGGCCCGCGGCGGATGTCAAGATGGCGGGCCGAACGCTTGTCCAGTGCCACTACGGCTTGCTCGTGCCCTTCCGGCAACCGCAGCGGCTCAAGCGTTGTTATGCAGTTCGATGATCTCCGCTTCCTCTTCGCGGCGCTTTTCCTTGGCGGAGTCATTGCGGCTGTCGCGCAAGCGGTCGAGGTACTGTTCGCTCACATCGCCGGTGACATATTCCCCATTGAACACCGAACTGTCGAAGCGCTCCAGCCGGGCGTTGCGCTTGCGCACCGTGTATTCCAGGTCGGCGAGGTCCTGGAATACCAGCCAGTCGGCGCCAATGGCCATGCACACCTCTTCCTCGGTACGGTCATGGGCGATGAGCTCTTCCTTGGTGGGCATGTCGATGCCATACACATTGGGATAGCGTACCGGGGGGGAGGCGGAGGCGAAGTAGACCTTGCGGGCACCGGAATCGCGCGCCATCTGGATGATCTGCTCGGAGGTAGTGCCGCGCACGATGGAGTCATCCACCAGCAACACCGTCTTGTCGCGAAACTCCAGGTCGATGGCGTTGAGCTTCTGGCGCACCGATTTCTTGCGCTGCTGCTGGCCGGGCATGATGAAGGTACGACCGATGTAGCGGTTCTTGATGAAACCCTCTCGATACTTCACGCCCAGACGGTTGGCGAGCTGCAGGGCGGCGGTGCGACTGGTGTCGGGAATGGGGATGACCACGTCGATGTCGTGATCGGGACGGATACGCAGGATCTTCTCCGCCAGTTTCTCGCCCATGCGCAATCGTGCCTTGTAGACCGAGACATCATCAATGATGGAATCAGGCCGGGCCAGGTATACATATTCGAATATGCAGGTGGCGTATTGGGGGTTTTCCGCGCACTGGCGGGTCTCCGCCTTGCCATCCAGCGTCACCACCAGCGCCTCGCCGGGCTCCAGGTCACGCACCCGCTCGAAACCCAGTGCATCCAGCGCCACGCTCTCGGAAGCAACCATGTATTCCGTACCCTGGGCTGTCTCCCGCTTGCCATATACCAACGGGCGGATGCCGTAGGGATCGCGGAAGGCAATGATGCCATAGCCCATGATCATGGCCACGGCGGCATAGGCACCCTTGCAACGGCGGTGTACCCCGGCCACGGCCTCGAACACATCGTTGTGATCGATGCGCAGCTTGCCCTGGCGTGCCAGTTCATGGGCGAATACGTTAAGCAGAATTTCCGAGTCGGAATTGGTATTGATATGGCGCAGGTCTTCCAGGAACAAGTCCTGCTGGAGTTCCGCGGCATTGGTGAGGTTGCCGTTGTGGGCCAGACTCACGCCGTAGGGTGAATTGACGTAGAAAGGTTGCGCCTCCGCGGAGCTTTCACAACCGGCCGTGGGATAGCGCACATGGCCAATGCCCATATTGCCGCGCAGGCGCAACATGTGCGACTGGCGGAACACGTCGCGTACCAGGCCATTGTCCTTGCGCAGGTAGAGGCGACTGCCTTCGCAGGTCATGATGCCGGCGGCATCCTGCCCACGATGCTGAAGCACCGTGAGACCATCATACAGGGCTTGATTGACGGGGCCCTTGGCTACCAGGCCGATAATGCCGCACATAGGGGAATCTCGCTTCGGGTTGTCACTACATCAGTACTGAATATTCGCTGCAATGTCCGTGGGCAGAAAGCTGCGCATCCACAGGGCCAGGTCAACGAAATGCTTGAGAAAGATGGACTCCTTCCACCAGAGATCCTGGGGCACCTGGGTGAGGCCGGCCAGCAGCACCAGCACCCCCACCACCATGACACCGCGGGCGATGCCGAACACGATGCCCAGGGCGCGATCGGTACCCGTGAGACCGGTCTTGCTCACCAGCTGGCCGACCAGGTAATTCACCAGGCCGCCGAGGATCAACACCAGCACTAGGAGGATGCCGAAGGCCAGCGCGAGTCGCGCGGAAGGCACCGATACCCAGCGTTCAAACCAGGGCGCGAAATCCTCATAAAAAAGTATCGCGATCACCGGGGCCGCGATCCAGGTGATCAATGACAGGGCCTCTTTCACGAAGCCGCGCCACAGGCTCAACAGACCCGACACCAGGATGACGCCAAGGATGAAAAAGTCCACCCAGATCATGAAGCGGGAGTCTCGTCTCGGGCAATCATGGTCGAGGGGGCAGTCATCCCCAGGCTGCTGTTGGCTGGCATGGCGCGTATTCTAACAGACCGGCGCGCGCGGGTGCGCAATCTCCCGCTCAGGGATGTGGCATCACCCGTACCTGCAGGCCCGAATCCCGGGCCAGCCCCGTCAACTCGGCCTCGGCCGCGCTGCGTTCCACGTAGGGCCCGACCCGCACCCGGTAGACCGCCTTCGCGTCCACCACGACCCGCTCTACGAAAGCGGTATGCCCGGCTTTGCGCAGGCGGTCGCGCAGGGCGATGGCATTGGCCTCCTGGCCGAAGGCACCCACCTGTACCACCCAGCCAGCGGTCGCCGGGGCTGGGGTGTTGCTGGCCTGTGGCGCGGCTTCTGGCTCCGGTTCTGGTGCGGCATCCGCTTGCGGTGCCGCCTCGGCGGGTGACGGGGCTTCCGCTTCCGGCTCGGGGACTGCCTCGCTGGTGGAGGCTTCCGGCACGGCCGCCGTGGTATCGTCCGGTGCCAGGGTGGCCGTGCCGTCCTCGCCAATCACCACCGTGGTCACCGGTTCGGGTGGCACCACCAGCACGGGTTCCATGGGCTCGATCCGGCCTTCGCGCATTTCCTCGATGGGCTGGGGGAGATCCAGGGATCGCGGTCCGGCATCGTCGTCGGGCCCCTCCAGCAGGATGGGAATGAAGATCACGGCCAGCGCCACCAATACCACGGCGCCCACCACCCTTTGTTTCACCAGATTGTCCACGCGTTCCCCCTGTCTCAGGATTCCAGTACGGCCATGACCTCGGCCACGGTATGAAAGGAGCCGCTGACCACGACCCGGTCACCGGACCGGGCCTGCGCCATGGCGGCACGATAGGCCGCCGGGACATCCCCGGCCAGGGTCACGTCTCCCTCGGGCAGTCGGGTTGCGAGACGCTCCCGCAAGGCTTGCGCACTCAGGCCGCGCGGCGGTGCCAAGCCACCCAGGTACCAATGATCGACCCTGGGCAGCAGCGGCGCCACGAAGGCGTCCACATCCTTGTCCGCGAGCATGGCCAACACCAGATGGGTCTGCCCCGATATCGGCTGGGCGGCCAGCGTTCGTGCCAGGATTCGTCCGCCCTGGGGATTATGCGCCACGTCCAGTACCCGTTCCACCGCCCCCGGCAGGCGCTGAAAGCGGCCCGCCAGGGACACTTCGCGCAGGCCCTGCTCCAGGGCTTCGCGAGGCACCGGAAGGCATGCCTCCAGGCATACCAGGGCCTGGATCACCGCCGCCGCATTGTCCAGTTGATGATCGCCCGGCAGGGCCGGCAGGGGCAGGCCGGGATATTCCCGTCCCCTGCCCCACCAACTCCAGTCCTGCTCGCCGCGACGGTAACCAAAGGCCTCATCGCGCCCGTGCCAGAGGGCATCCACTGCCCGTGCCGTGGCCGGCACCGATGCCGGCGGCGCCGGGTCGCCGCCCACCGCCGGCCGGCCGGCGCGGAAGATGCCGGCCTTCTCGCGGCCGATGCTGTCGCGGTCATCGCCCAGCCAGGCGCTGTGATCGATGTCGATCGCCGTCACCAGGGCCACGTCGGCATCGAGGATGTTCACGGCATCCAGGCGTCCACCCAGCCCCACC
>DATHUT010000409.1:0-8181 GCA_035462005.1 Gammaproteobacteria bacterium
CAGGCCGGTGGACGGGTCGATGCGCACCGTGACCAGTCCCTCCGGGGGTGGCTGCAGGGCGCTCGGTACCCCGCGCAGGGCGGCCTCCATGTAGGCGATCCACATGGGCAGGGCGGCGCGGCCACCGGTCTCCCCACTGCCCAGGGGTTGCAGCTGGTCGAAACCGATCCAGGTGGTGGTGACCAGGGCGGCGTTATAGCCGCAGAACCAGGCGTCGCGCTGATCGTTGGTGGTGCCGGTCTTGCCGGCCAGGTCACTGCGGCCCAGGGCGCGGGCCTGGCGTCCGGTGCCCTGCTGGATCACGTCCTGCATCATGGAGGTCATCAGGTAGGCGTTCTGGGGGCTCAGCACCCGGGGTGCCGGTAATGGCGCAGGGATCTCGACCACGGGGTCAGCCTGCTCGTCAAGGGGCAAGGCAGTTGTCTCCACCTGGTCCTCCGCGGGCTCTGCATCACCCTCGTCCTGCAAATCCAGTTGTTCCAGGCAGGCCTCGTCACAGACCGCTCGCGGGCGCGTCGCCTCCAGCAATTCGCCCTGGGCATCCAGCACCCGCGCAATCAGGTAGGGCTCGACCAGGTAGCCGCCGTTGGCGAACACGGCGTAGCCGCGTGCCATCTCCAGGGGCGTGGTGGTGCCGCTGCCCAGGGCCAGGGACAGGTTGCGGGGCAGGCGGGCGGCCTCGAAGCCGAAGCGCCGGGCATGTTCGATGGCGAAAGCGGGACCAATGCTTTGCAGCAGGCGCACCGACACCAGGTTGCGGGAGTGGGTGAGGGCCTCGCGCAGACGCGTGGGGCCATAGAAGCGCCCACTGTAGTTGACCGGTCGCCAGGTGGTTTCCAGAGCCGGGTCGTCGAAGACCACCGGTGCGTCGTTGATGATGCTCGCGGTGCTGAAGCCGCGCTCCAGGCCTGCAGAATAGATGAAGGGCTTGAAGCTGGAGCCGGGCTGGCGTTCGGCCTGCACGGCGCGATTGAATTTGCTGCGGGAAAAATCGAAGCCACCCACCAGCGCGACCATGGCACCATCGCCAGGCAACAGGGATACCAGGGCCCCTTCCACCTCGGGCACCTGAGCCAGTTGCCATTCGTCGGCCGGGACATCCCGCAGGCGGATGATATCGCCTGCCTGGAGCACATCGGCCGGCCGGGTGGGCGCCGCGCCGCGCTGGTTGGCGCTCTTGAAAGGGCGTGCCCAGCGCATGCCTTCCCAGGGCAGTTCCATCAATCCCAGGTCGCTACTGAAGACCCGGGCCCCCTCATCGTCCACCGCCAGTACCAGTCCCGCCGGCAGGCCGCCCACGGGGGGGTGATTGAGCAGCAGGGCGCGCCAGTGGAATTCATCGCCTTCCGCATCCAGCTCCACCCGCGCCTCCGGGCCGCGGTAGCCATGGCGCTGGTCGTAGTCCACCAGGGCGTCGCGCAAGGCGCGGTTGGCGGCTTCCTGGCGCGGGCCTTCCAGGGTGGTGTAAACCTGGTAACCGGAGGTATAGACCTCGGGCCCATAGCGGCTGACCATCTCGGTGCGGACCATCTCGGCGGCGTAGCCCGCTTCCAGCTCCGCCGCCTTGGCGTGCAGGCGGGCATTGTCGGGGGTCTCGATGGCGGCCCGATACTCCGCCGCGTCGATGGCGCCCAGCTGGTACATGCGCGAAAGCACGTAGTTGCGACGCACCTCCGCCTGGCGGGGATTGCTTACCGGGTTGTCGCGCGAGGGTGCCTTGGGCAGGCCGGCGATCATGGCGATCTGAGGTAGGGTCAGCTGGTCCAGGGTGGCGCCGTAGTAGACCTCCGCGGCAGCGCCGACCCCATAGGCACGGTGGCCCAGGAAGATCTTGTTCAGGTACAGGGCAAGGATTTCTTCCTTGCTGAAGTTGCGTTCGATGCGCAGGGCAAGAAATATTTCCGTGATCTTGCGCAGGTAGGACTTTTCCGCGCTGAGGAAGTAATTGCGGGCCACCTGCATGGTGATGGTGCTGCCGCCCTGGCGCTTCTCGCCGGTACGGGCAAGCTCCAGGCCGGCGCGCAGAATGCCCTGGTAGTCGACACCGGGATGCTGGAAAAAGCGGTCGTCCTCGGCGCCCAGGAAGGCCTGGATCATCAGCGGTGGGATGGCCTCATAGGCCACCGGGGTGCGGCGCTGCTCACCGAATTCCGCCAGCAGCAGGCCATCACGGCTGTAGACCCGCAAAGGGACCTGCAGCTGGATATCGCGCAGCTCTTCAGTGTCGGGCAAGTCGGACGCCACATACAGGTAGGCGCCGGCCACGGCGAACAGCACGGCGGTGAGCAGACCGAAGGCGGATGCCAGGGCCAGGCGGAGCAGGAGCAACCAGGGCTTCATCTATTTGGGCAGCTTGTGATGGGGTTCAACAAAGGGAGATCGTTTCCCGTTAAACTTAACTATAAATCGTCCGATACAGGGAATCGAGCCCTGCGTGCAGGACGAAGCCATTGGTTGACAACCAGTTGGAGTTGTCATCTAATCCGGTGGAACACCTATGGTTATTAACCATGGGGAATAAAAAAGGAAACATCTGTGCAACTCGCGCGATTATTCAGAAGGACTAAGGGACCGATCGTCGGACTGGATATAAGTTCCACCGCGGTAAAGCTCCTGGAACTGAGCCGCAACGGGGGGCGATACCGGGTTGAGAGCTACGCAGTGGAACCGCTGCCGCCCAACTCCGTGGTCGAGAAGAATATCACCGATGTGGAAGCCGTGGGGGAAGCGGTGCGCCGCGCCGTCAAGCGCTCCGGCACCCGGGCCAAGTATGCCGCCGTGGCAGTGGCCGGCTCCTCGGTAATCACCAAGATCATCCCCATGCCCGCCAACCTCACCGACGAGGAGCTGGAAACCCAGATCGAGCTGGAGGCGGACCAGTACGTACCCTACCCGCTCGAGGAAGTCAGTCTCGATTTCGAGGTGCTGGGTCCCACGGAACGCAATCCCGAGACCGTCGATGTACTACTGGCCGCCTGCCGCAGTGAAAACGTCGAGATGCGCACCGCAGCGGTGGAGACAGGGGGCCTGCAGGCCAAGGTGGTGGACGTGGAGGCCTATGCCACCGAGAACGCCTTTTCCCTGATCGCCGAGCAACTGCCCGACCAGGGTGTGGAACGCACCATCGCCGTGGTGGACGTGGGCGCCACCATGACCACCCTGAATGTGCTGCACGACATGAAAATGATCTATACCCGCGACCAGGTCTTTGGTGGCAAACAGCTGACCGAAGAGATCATGCGTCGCTACGGTCTTTCCTACGAGGAAGCGGGTATGGCCAAGCGCCAGGGCGGCCTGCCGGAAAACTACCTCAGCGAGGTGCTGGAGCCCTTCAAGGAAGCCATGGCACAGCAGGTGAGCCGTTCCCTGCAGTTCTTCTTCTCTTCCAGCCAGTACAACCATGTGGACCACATCGTCCTGGCCGGGGGCAGTGCCTCCATCCCCGATGTGAACGAGGTGGTGCAGGACAAGCTGGGCGTGGAAACCAGCATCGCCAATCCCTTTGCCTCCATGTCCCTCGCGCCTTCGGTGAAGCCGCAAACCCTGAGCAACGATGCCCCTGCGCTGCTGATTACCTGCGGGCTCGCACTGAGGAGCTTCGACTGATATGGCACACATCAACCTCTTACCCTGGCGCGAGGAGCTGCGCAAGCAGCGACAGAAGGAATTCGTCACCATGGCCGCCCTGGGGGTCGTGTTCGCGGTGGCCATCTGGGGCCTGGTGCACATGCAAATGGTGAATCGCATCGATTCCCAGAACCAGCGCAACGCCTACCTGGAACAGCAGATCAAGGTTCTGGACGGCAAGATCGCCAAGATCCAGGAGCTGGAAAAGACCCGGGCCAACCTGCTGGCGCGCATGAACATCATCCAGCAGTTGCAGAGCAGCCGACCGGAAAGCGTCCACCTGATGGACCAGCTGGTGCGGACCCTGCCCGACGGCGTACATCTTACCAGCATCAAGCAGGCGGGTACCGCGCTCACCCTGGTGGGTCAGGCCCAGTCCAATGCCCGGGTTTCCGCCTATATGCGTAACATCGACAGCTCCGAATGGATGACCAGCCCGCGACTGGATTTCATCCAGACCCGCCAGGTCAACCAGCAGCGCGTGGCTGAGTTCACTCTGCGCGCGGCGCAGGTACGCGCCCAGGCTGCCACGGAAGGGGAGGCGGCACAATGAAGCTCGAGGACATCAACAATCTCGATTTCAACAACATCGGCAGCTGGCCGACCGCGGCGCGCGCCGTCCTCATCGGCCTCCTGATCGTCGTGGTCCTGTTCCTTGGCTACTGGTTCGACGTCAAGGACCAGATTCAGTCCCTGGAAGCGGCTGAGCGCAAGGAAACGGAGCTGAAGTCTACCTTTGAGGTCAAGGCACGCAAGGCTGCCAACCTGGCCGCCTACGAGCAGCAGCTGGACGAAATGAAGGAATCCTTTGGCGCCATGCTGCGCCAGTTGCCCAACAAGACCGAGGTGGCGGACCTGCTGGTGGATATCTCCCAGACCGGATTGGCAAGTGGCCTCGAGTTCGATCTGTTCAAGCCGCAGGGTGAGAACCCGCGCGACTTCTACGCCGAGCTGCCCATCAGCATCAAGGTCAAAGGGCAGTACCACGAGTTCGGCAACTTCGTCAGCGGCCTGGCGGCCTTGCCGCGCATCGTTACTGTGCATGACATCGCCATTACACCCCAGCCGGAAGGGGAGCTGATTATGGACCTGACGGCCAAGACCTACCGCTACCTGGACGACGAGGAGGTACAGTAATGAAAACCTTCCTCCATAATCCCCTGGCGGCGGCCGTGCTGATGCTGAGCGCGGCGGGACTGGCCGGTTGCGGCGGTGCCAATACCCAGGACCTGGAACAATATGTCCAGGAAGTGAGTGCGCAACAGCCCACGCGTATCGAGCCCCTGCCCGAATTCAAACCCTTCGAGACCTTCCTGTACCAGGCCGCGGATCTGCGCAGCCCTTTCCGGCCGATGGATTCGGTGCGGCCTGACCGCCAGATGGTACAGGAGGGCGGCAGCGGTATCCGACCGGATCTGCAGCGGCCACGTGAACCCTTGGAAGAGGCCCCGCTCGATGCCTTGCGCATGGTGGGCACACTGGAGCAGTTTGGTGAATCCTGGGCGCTGGTACGCATGAACGATGGCACCATCCATCGGGTACAGCCCGGGAACTATGTTGGGCATAACCACGGCAAGATCACCCGGATCACCGAAAACCGCGTTGAATTAACCGAAATCATACCCGATGGGCTGGGGGGCTGGCAGGAACGCCAGGCATCCCTGGCACTGAGCGAATAATCCCATGGGGGGATCGTACATGAGCGTTGCAACAAGAATTTCCCGTATCGATCAGTCTGCGGCCCGGAGTGGCTGGCAGGGACGCCTGCAGAACCTCCTGTGGAGCACCTTGCTGCTGCTGACCGGTTCCGGCACGGCTCTGGCGGACAATGCCATCGAGGCCATCGAGTTCTCCGGCCTGTCCGGCAACCGCGTGCAGATCGTCATGCGCATGAGCCAGCCGCCCCAGGATCCGATGAGCTTCACTATCGACAACCCGGCGCGTATCGCTCTCGATTTCCCGGCCACCGCCAGCAAGCTGGATCGTCGCTCCCAGGACATCGGGGTGGGTGCCGCCAAGAGCATCACCGCGGTGGAGGCCCAGGGCCGTACCCGCGTAGTGGTGAACCTGGTGGAAATGGTGTCCTATGAAACACGCGTGGTGGACAACCAGGTGGTCCTGACCCTGCAGGATGTGGGAGCGGGCAGTGTTGCCAGCGCACCCGCAAGCACGGCCCCGGCGCCTTCCCCGGTGACCGCCGGGAAGCCGGTCGCTGCCAGCGGTGCGACCATCCGTAACGTGGACTTCCGTCGTGGTGACCAGGGCGAAGGCCGTATCGTCGTGACCCTGTCCGATCCCTCTATCAGCGTGGATATGCGCCAGGAAGGCGGCAAGGTGGTAGTGGACTTCTTGGGCAGCAGCCTGCCGGAGAGTCTGGAACGACGCCTGGATGTTACGGATTTCGCCACCCCGGTGAAGACCGTGGATACCATCAGTCGCGGTCGCAATGTGCGCATGACCATCGACCCGACCGGCGAATACGAACACCTGGCCTACCAGACAGACGACAGGTTCACGGTGGAAATCAAACCCACCACCAAGGAAGAAATGGAATCCCGTCGCCGCGAAGAGTTCGGCTATACGGGCGAGCGCCTGTCGCTGAACTTCCAGGACATCGAAGCGCGCTCCGTGTTGCAGTTGCTCGCCGACTTTACCGGCCTGAACATCGTGGTGAGTGACACGGTGACCGGCAACCTGACCCTGCGCCTGCGCAATGTGCCCTGGGACCAGGCCCTCGACATCGTCCTCAAGACCAAGGGCCTGGCCATGCGCCAGACCGGCAATGTCATGCTGGTGGCACCGAGCGAGGAAATCAGCGCCCGGGAGAAACTCGAGCTGGAGTCCCAGCAGCAGATCAAGGAACTGGCGCCCCTGTACTCGGAGTTCGTGCAGGTCAATTATGCCAAGGCCTCCGAAATTTCCGCCCTGCTCAAGGGGGAGGCTGCCGGCCTGACCAGCGAACGCGGTTCCGTGGTGGTGGATGAGCGCACCAATACCCTGCTGATCCAGGACACGGCCCAGAAGCTGGAAGAGATCCGTCGGCTGGTGACGCGCCTGGATATCCCGGTGCGCCAGGTACTGATCGAGTCCCGCATCGTAATCGCCAACGATGACTTCGCCAAGGACCTGGGCGTCAAGTTCGGCTTCAGCCACATGGAGACGAATGAGATCAATACCGCCGTGGGTGGCGCGCTGGGCGGTGATCTGGCCGTTAGTCCCGGCTTTGGCTCGACCATCTTTGAGATACCCGGTGGCAGTGAGAATGAATCCCTGATGGTGGACCTGCCGGTCACCAACCCGGCCGGCGGCATCAACTTCCTGGCCGGCAAGGTGGGCAGCGGCATCCTGCGTCTCGAGCTGACCGCCATGCAGGCGGAAGGCAAGGGCGAGGTGATTTCCAGCCCGCGGGTCATCACTTCCAACCAGCAGACGGCGGTGATTCGCCAGGGCGTGGAGATTCCCTACCAGGAGGCCAGCTCCAGCGGCGCCACCAGCGTCTCCTTCAAGGAAGCCGTGCTGGCCCTGGAAGTCACCCCGCAGATCACACCCGACGACCGTATCATCATGGATGTGAAGGTGAACAAGGACAGCGTGGGCCAGGTGTTCGGCGGCGTGCCGAGCATCGATACCCGCGAGGTGAACACCCAGGTGCTGGTGGACAATGGCGAGACCCTGGTGCTGGGTGGTATCTACGAACAGACCACCCTCAACGAAGTGGACAAGGTGCCGTTGTTCGGCGACCTGCCGGGGGTAGGCTGGATGTTCCGCACCAAGCGCGACCTGGACGAGAAGTCAGAACTGCTGATCTTCGTGACCCCGCGGATCGTCAAGGACAAGTTGAACCTCTGATTGCTTGCCTGTAGACACGGTTTCTGGCATACCTGCCCGGCATGAATATGCCGGGCAGTTTGTTTCTGGTCGGCCCCATGGGGGCCGGCAAATCCACCATCGGCCGCCAGCTCGCCAAATCCCTGTCCCGGACCTTCCTCGACAGTGACAAGGAGGTGGAGGACCGTACCGGTGTGGGTATCCCCCTGATCTTCGAGCTGGAAGGCGAGGCCGGTTTCCGCGCCCGGGAGCGGGCCGTGATCGACGACCTCAGTCAACGCTCCGATATCGTGCTCGCCACCGGCGGCGGTGCTGTACTGGACCTGGACAACCGCCACCACCTCCACAGCCGCGGCCAGGTGATCTACCTGCGCACCTCGGTGGACCAGCAGCTCGCCCGCACCGCCCGCGACCGCAATCGTCCCCTGTTGCAGACGGACGATCCCCGTGCCCGGCTGGAGGAGCTGATGCGCACACGCGAGCCCCTGTACCAGGAAGTGGCCCACCATGTCGTCGACACCGACGGCCGCCGGGTGCGGGAGGTGGTGGAGGACATCCTGCGCCTGATCCGGGAGGATGCACCGGAGCCAGGGACCTGACGCCGCCACTCCTGTCGCGCCGCGCACACCCTGATACAATGGCCCGAACCCGTACCGCATGATCAGGATATGAAAACTCTTACCGTCGAGCTTGGTGAACGCAGCTATCCCATCCACATCGGCCCCG
>DATHUT010000410.1:0-2400 GCA_035462005.1 Gammaproteobacteria bacterium
CTGGCGGATGGCGTCCTCCACCCGACCCACACAGGAGGCACAGCTCATGCCGTCCACGCCCAGCTCCAGGTGGTCGAGTGAGGTCTTGGCGGTGGAGAAGTTTTCCATGATGGGTCCGGGAAGGTTCTTGGCAGGAGGTAACAGACTAGATAAAGCCTCTCGTGATGGGAAGCTTAAGCCTTCATTGACAGGGGAATTGTGATGGCAGGCCTGATCAACAGGCACGTGGCCTGCCCAACACCTCCAGGACCTGAACACGTCATTCCGGCGAATGCCGGAATCCAAAAGACAACGACCGTCCAAGGATATGTCTTGGCATAAGAATTCCTGCGCAGTATGGTTGGCACAGCCTTCTTTCCGCACAAACGAACCGAAACCGCGGAACGTTAACAATGACGTGGATACAAACAGAGCTCCAGCTGAAACCCCGTTCACGCGGCTTTCACCTGGTCACCGATGAAATACTGGCGCAATTACCGGAGCTGGAGCCGCTCCGCGTCGGACTGCTGCACCTCTTCATTCAGCACACATCCGCCTCACTGACGCTGAACGAAAACGCGGATCCCACCGTTCGCGAGGACTTTGAAGGGCACTTCAACCGCATGGTGCCGGAGAACCAATCCTGGTACCGCCACACGGACGAAGGCCCTGACGACATGCCCGCCCACATCAAATCCAGCATCCTGGGTTCCGCACTGAGCATACCCATCAGCAACGGCCAACTGGCTTTAGGTACTTGGCAGGGAATCTACCTATGCGAACATCGCAATGATGGTGCAAGCCGCCGCCTGATTGCCACCATTCAGGGAGAAAAGACCCAGGGAAGCTCTGATTAACCGTCATCCCGGCGAACGCCGGGATCCAGAAAATTCAACCACATGGATTCCGGCCTTCGCCGGGATGACGAAAAGCGAATGAATCAGAGGCTCCATAGTCAGGACTACCACTATTGCATCCAATGGAAATGATTGAGCTGTAATCACAGACCAGCAAGGAAAAACGATGCTACATGACACAAGAAGCCTACTCGCGACATTGATGGCGCTGACGATAAGCGCCTGTTCACCGGGCGAGCCGGCACAGGAACGGAACGGCGCCCTGCCCGAGAACAATGTCTTTTCTGATCAGGTCAAAACGCTGCAGCGGGCCAAGGACGTGCAGCAGACACTCGATGCGGCCGTCGCCAGACAGCGGGATGAAATCGAGCGGCAAGAGCAACCCTGACCAGTAAAATAAGCCAGCACCTCTTTCCAGAGCAGCCGGCGACGCATCGGCCAACTGGCTACCTGTTCGCACCCACCCCCAGCCAAGCCTCCAACAGCTCGCGCCCCCGCGCCGTCCATCCCTCGGCCCTTATGCGCCGCCCCGCACCGGCATACTCCAGCTCCAGCAGCAGATCCGCCTCCGGCAGCACACCCCGCCCCCGCTCCGGCCATTCCACCAGGCACAGGTGACCCGGCGCGAAGATCTCGCGAATGCCGATCCATTCCAGTTCCTCCGGGTCGCCCAGGCGGTAGAGGTCCAGGTGATAGACGGCGCGGCCGGCCAGTTCGTAGGGTTCCACCAGGGTGTAGGTGGGGCTCTTCACGGCGCCGGTGTGGCCGAGGCCACGCAGCAGGCCGCGCACCAGGGTGGTCTTGCCGGCGCCGAGATCGCCGTGCAGGTAAATCCAGCCGCCTTGTATGGCCACACGACCCAGCGCCGCGCCCAGGGCCTCCATGGCGGCCTCGCCTTCGATGTAGCACTCACAGCTCATGGCCGGTTCAACTCCGCGCGCAGCAGCGCCGGCAGGTCGCCGGCCAGCAGACCGCGCTCGCCCTCGCGCGCGCCCGCCTCTCCCGCCGCGCCGTGCAGCCAGACGCCGGCCTCTGCCGCGGCGGTTTCCTCCAGACCCTGGGCACGCAGGGCGGCGATGAGGCCGGTGAGCACGTCACCCATGCCGCCGCTGGCCATGCCGGGGTTGCCGCGCTCGCATACCGCCATCGGTGCACTACCCGTGGCGACGAGGCTGCCAGCGCCCTTGAGCACCACCGTGCCGCCATAGCGTTCGGCAAGCGTACGTACTGCGGCGTAACGGTCCGCCTCCACTTCGGCGGCGGTGGTACCGAGCAGACGTGCGGCCTCGCCAGGATGCGGGGTGAGGATCCAGTTGCCGCGCCGCAGCGGCTCGCGCGCCAGCAGGTTGAGCGCGTCGGCATCCAGCACCAGGGGTAGACCGGTTTCCAGCGCGGCGGCCAGCAGGGCCTGGCCCCAGGCGTCCTGGCCCAGGCCCGGGCCGATGGCCAGCACGTCGGCGCGGGCGAGCAAGGGGGCGAGGCCGCGCGGCTGCGCCACGGCGTGGCTCATGAGTTCGGGACGGGTCATGGGCAGCCAGGCGGCATGATCGGGATGGGTGGCGAG
>DATHUT010000411.1:0-1879 GCA_035462005.1 Gammaproteobacteria bacterium
TGTCGGCCAGCTGCCAGGCGAGCTGCTCCTGGAAACGCTGGCGCGCCAGCGCCATGGACGTCGCGGCCGCTGCGCTCAGGGGCCGCAACAGCAGGGCAGAATGGGCACCACTGCTGGCCTCGCGACGCATACCGATGCGCACCGGTTGATAACCATTCCCCTGCCAGAAATCCAGCAACTCCGGCGCCAGGCCAAAACTGCTGCCCAGCCAGTCGAGGCCCGCATGCCGAGCCTGCGTTTCCAGGTGATCGAGCAGCCGTGAACCCAGCCCCTGGCCCTGCCGGTGAGGATGCACAGCGATGCGCATGACGCGGCCGAAACGCTGGGAAAGCGCCTCTTCCAGTCCCAGGTTGGCCACCAGAGACTGGGGCAGCAGGTGGCCCTGCAGACGTCGTTCACCATTGAATATGGCCGATGCCAGTTCCGGATCGAGTCCACCCTCGCGGGCCAGCAGAGCCGTGGCCAGGATCACGCTTCCCTGGCGCAGGACATGGACCTCCAGATTGGGGCCATCGAGCAGGTGACGCAGGTCGAAGGGGCGGGTTCGGTAATGGGAGAACACCAACAGGCCGAACAGCTGGCGCAGGGTCGCCTCGTCTGCGGCCAGAGCATCCCGATCCAGGCGCTCGAAGCGGCATTGCTCCACATCGAGGGCCGCCACGGCATCAGCGGAGGCGATCTCCGCATCGAGCAGCAGGAGCCGGTTCACCGTGGCTTCCAGTGGGTCCCCCGTGGCCCAGCGGATCGGTGTCTTCAGTTCCTGCAACTGCCAGCCAGGGGTCTCCCGGTCCAGCAGGGCATGGAACTTGAGGACAAAGCCGCGACCGGTACCCTCGTAGCCATGCACCGTGCTGGCGAAGGCAATGCGTGCGTAGCGTTGCAGCATGCGTTCCAGCAGGGCCAGCGGAATCCCGGCCGCCTCGTCCACCAGTAACAGGTCCGCCGGCGGGCCTGCGCACAACAAGGCATCGGGAGGCAGGAATTCCAGTACACCACCTTCCCATTCAAGCCGGCCGGCGCTCTGCTGTGCACCGGGCAGATGGGCGCGCGCCTGGGCGAACAGGGTGGTCACTGCGGCGCGACGCGGCGCCGTCACCAGGATGCGCGACTTGCCGGCCAGTAACAGCTCCGCCGCCGCCAGGCCGAAGGCCGCCGACTTGCCACGGCCGCGGTCTGCGGTCAGTACCAGGGGACGGCGGCGATGTCCGGTCAGGGTCTTGAGGATCGCGGCCACCGCCAGGCGCTGGTCCTCGCTGCGGAAACGGCCATCCTCGGGAACCGGCTCCCGTGGCAGCGCCATGTCCCGTGGCGGGGCCGCGGGGATGGCCTCGTCCTGCCGCACCACCGCCACGCCTGCCGCCGCGGGCAGCAGGCGCGCCAGGCGCGCGAGAAAACGTCCGCTCAGGCTCGCCGGGGCATGCGGCGCCACCGTGATACGGGCATTCTGGGGATCGGGGAAGTCGGTCCACCGCTCCAGTGGCGGGCTGAGTAACAACAGCAGACCACCGCCCACCAGCGCCCCGGACGCGGCACCGAACACGTCAGGGTCGAAGCCCGCATGGGCATCCAGCACCAGGAGTTCCAACTCCTGTCCCAGCACCTGCTGGCCCTCGGCCAGGCTCAGCCCCGGCACACCGCACGGGGGCGCGTCCCCGACCCACAGGGCCTGCCGTTCCGGCAAGGTCTCGAGACAAGTACCTGCCATGGCACGGCACCAGTCCACGTCACCTGACAACAGCAACAAGCGGCGCTGTCGTCCAACCCGTGCCTGGCGCTGCAGCTCCAGGACCAGGGTGGTGAGCGCCTCAGGGTTGTTCACGCCGGTTGGCCTGGGCCGCCTTGATCTGTTCCACGTGTTCGATCAGGCCGTCGGTGGTTT
>DATHUT010000412.1:0-2693 GCA_035462005.1 Gammaproteobacteria bacterium
TGTCGGGCATCCTCGCTGAACAGGCGCAAGCGGTGATGGCGGCCTACGAACCCTGGATCCGCTTCGATCCGGTACTGGAGCAGGACGGCTGGGTGTGCCTGGCGGGGGAGAAAGCGCCCTCACCCGAACGGGATCCGTTGTAATCGTGCGTGCCATGGGTCGAGCCGCACGTACAATGAACCCTCCTGGACCTCATAGCCGAATGGTTGCGCCTGTATCCTTATGATCTTCAGCCTCTGCCCCAGTTGTCACACCGTCGCTCGCGTGCATGCGGCGCTGCTCAACGCCGGAGAGCTCCAGTGTGGTCGCTGTGGCCAACACTACGCGCCCCTGGGGCAGCTGTTCGACGACGTCCTGGAGGCCCAGGCGGCGGCCCTGGCGTGGCCACGCGCAGCAGTGGCGGAGGAGCAACAGGCAGAGCCGGCACCAGGGCCGGAACCCGCGCCCGAATCCTTACCAGAAACACCCCCGCAACCGGAGGTCGAAGCCACGGCCCTGCAGGAACCCCTGGCGCCCCTGGTCGCCGAGACCGCGCCCGAGCTCCGCAAGGACGTCACGGGCGCCGACTGGGATGCCTTCGGCCAGCCGCCCCTGGAGGGCGACGTGGCAGCCTCGGTGGCCTCCCGCGAGGAACTGGACCGGGAGGTGCGGCGCCAGATCGAGGCGGCCTTGTTGCAGGACCTGGCCGAGCCGTCCCGGCGCGTGTCCGCACGCACCTGGCTGGGCCTGGCGGCGGCCCTGTTGCTGGTGCTGGCCCTGGCGGGCCAGTGGCTGTACGTGCAGCGCGACCTGTGGCTGGATCACCCCCAGTGGCGACCCTGGGCGGACCGGGCCTGCGCCATCCTCGGCTGCGAATTGCCCCTGCGCCGCGACAGCCGCCAGATTGAGTTGTTGGAGCGGGAGGTGCGCGACCACCCGCGGGTACCCGAGGCGGTGCTGATCAGCGCCACCTTCGTCAACCGTGCCCCCTTTCCCCAGCCCTACCCGGTATTCGAGGTTGCCTTCTCGGACCTGTCGGGCAGCCTGCTGGCGGTGCGCCACTTCGTCCCCGAGGAATACCTGGAGGATCCCGGCGCGATACCGGATGGTCTGGCGCCGGGGCAGCCGACGCAGGTGCGCCTGGAAGTGCTGGATCCGGGCCGCCAGGCGGTGTCCTTCCGCATGGAATTCCTGTAACGGGTGGTCGGGCTTTAGCCCGACTGTCGAATGTGGCTTTATCCTGCCTCCCGGAGCCGGTAAACTGTGCCGTTCCGCGATTCCCGTATTCATTGCAGTGACCTTCGCCCATGCGAATCGGCCCCTATTGCTTGCCTAACAACCTGGTGCTCGCGCCCATGGCGGGTGTTACCGACCGCCCGTTTCGCCAGCTCTGCAAGGAACTGGGCGCCGGCATGGCGGTGTCCGAAATGGTCACCGCCAACGCCCTGCTATGGGGCAGCGAGAAGACCCGCCGCCGCATCGACCACACCGGCGAGGTGGAACCGCGCATCGTGCAGATCGCCGGCGCCGACCCGGCGCAGCTGGCCGCGGCCGCCCGCTTCAACGTGGAGCAGGGCGCTCAGATCATCGACATCAACATGGGTTGTCCCGCCAAAAAGGTGTGCAATGTCATGGCCGGTTCCGCCCTGCTGCGGGATGAGTCCCTGGTGGCGCGCATCCTCGACGCCGTGGTAGGTGCCGTGGATGTGCCCGTCACCCTCAAGATCCGTACCGGCTGGGACCCGGAACACCGCAACGGCCTGGCCATCGCGCGCCTGGCCGAGCAGGCCGGCATCCAGTCCCTGGCGGTCCATGGCCGCACCCGCGCCTGCGCCTACCGGGGCGAGGCCGAGTACGACACCATCCGTGCCATCAAGCAGGCGGTGGGCATTCCCGTGCTGGCCAATGGTGACATTGGCAGTCCGGAAAAGGCTCGCTCCGTGTTGGAATACACCGGTGCCGATGGCGTCATGATCGGCCGCGCTGCCCAGGGCCGACCCTGGATCTTCCGCGAAATCGAACACTACCTGGCCACCGGCGTGCATCTGCCGCCACCCTCCGTGGAGGAGATTCGCGCCATCATGGTGCGCCACCTGGAAAACCTCTATGCCTTCCACGGCGAATACACGGGCGTGCGTGTGGCGCGCAAGCACATCGCCTGGTACACCAAGCACCAGCGTGACGGCAATGCCTTCCGCCGTCAGATCCAGCAGGTGGAATCCCGCGCCGAACAGTTGCGTCTCACTCAAGCCTATTTCGATCGGCTGGCCAGTGAGAAGGAGTTGGCGGCATGAAACTTTCCGGGGGGAAGAACCAGTCCCTGCGCGACTGCGTGCGCGCGGCGCTGGAACAATATTTCGCGGATCTGAAAGGCCACGAGGCGGAGAACGTCTATCCCATGGTGATCCATGAAGTGGAAAAGGCCATTCTCGAGACCGTCATGGCCCAGGCCCAGGGCAACCAGACCCATGCGGCGGAGATGCTCGGCATCAACCGCAGCACCTTGCGCAAGAAATTGAAGCTGCATGGGCTGGAGCCATGATGTGGCCTCGCATATCGGCTTCCACCATTAAAAAGGGGTCAGAGCCCTTTTCGATATCCAGCCGCGAAACGCGGAGAACGCAGAGACGCGGAGAACACGGAGTCAATCAATTATAAAATCCAATCATCCAAGTTGACAGAAAGGGTGTGGAGCCAGGATCGAAACACACGAT
>DATHUT010000413.1:0-3000 GCA_035462005.1 Gammaproteobacteria bacterium
AATACCTGAAACGCTTCGATTCCAATCTCGAGGTCACCCTGGTGGAACAGAATCGCCAATACACCACCTGTCCAGGCAGTAACTGGGTGTTGGGCGGACTGCGCAACATGGACGACATCACCCACGGCTATGGCGACCTCAACATCCGCTATGGCGTCAAGGTGGTGCACGACACGGTCACCGCCATCGAACCCGGGCAGCGGCGCGTGGTGCTGGCCAACGGCCAGTCCCTGAGCTATGACCGGCTGGTGGTATCACCGGGCATCGACTTCCGCTGGGAAGAGATCGAGGGCTACGATGCCAGCGTTGCCGAGAAGATACCCCACGCCTGGAAGGCCGGCCCGCAGACCAAGCTACTGTACGACCAGTTGCGCGCCATGCGCGATGGCGGCACCGTGTTGATGGCGATTCCCGGCAACCCCTTCCGCTGCCCGCCGGGACCCTATGAACGGGCCAGCATGATCGCCCACTACCTGAAGACCAACAAGCCCAAGTCCAAGATCCTCATGCTCGACACCAAGGACGCGTTCTCCAAGAAGGGGCTGTTCGAGGCAGGCTGGGCGGCGCTCTATCCTGGCATGATCGAATGGGTATCCGGCAGCTCGGGCGGCAAGGTGGAGCGGGTCGATGCCGCCAGCCGCACCGTATACGCCCAAAGCGGCATGGACCGGCACAAGGCGGATGTGCTCAACATCATCCCGCCGCAGCAGGCCGGCCAGCTGGCCCAGATCGCCGGGCTGACCAACGACAGTGGCTGGTGTCCCGTCAACCAACAGACTTTCGAGTCGAGCATCCACCCGGGCATCCATGTGATCGGGGATTCAAGCATCGCAGGGGCCATGCCCAAGTCGGGGCATTCCGCCAACAGCCAGGCCAAGATGACCGCCGCGGCCATCGTTGCCATGCTGAAGGACCTGCCGGTGATCTCGCCCTCCCACGTGAACACCTGCTACAGCCTCATCGGCCCCGACTACGGCATCACCGTGGCCGCGGTATATCGACTGGGCGACGACGGCGCCATTGCCGGGGTGAAGGGTGCCGGGGGTGTCAGTCCGACGGATGTGCCCCACCAGTTCCGCACCCAGGAAGCCCGTTACGCGGAGGGTTGGTACGCCAGCATCACCCAGGACAGCTTCCGCTAGGAAGCCTCGCAGTGCCGGGTCCCGCAACGGGACCCGGCAGTTTCACCAAAGCAGGTGTCTGGCCCCGGTTTTCCTGCTATTTTCCCCAGCCATGAACACACAAGACTACCCGGAACGCTTCGGCGGCATCGAACGCCTGTACGGCGCCGCCGCCATCCCTCACCTGCGCGCCATGCACGTCTGCGTCATCGGCATCGGCGGGGTCGGGTCCTGGGCGGCGGAGGCCCTGGCCCGTAGCGGCATCGGCACCATCACCCTCATCGACCATGACGAGGTCAGCCTGGGCAACGTCAACCGCCAGCTGCATGCCCTCAGCGATACCATCGGTGCAAAAAAGGTCCGGGTCATGGCGCAACGCATCGCGGCCATCAACCCGCACGGTGTCTGTCATGTGGTGGATGATTTCATTACCCGCGACAACTACCGTGAACTGCTGTCCCCCGAACGGAGCTACGATTACGTCATCGATGCCATCGATAGCATCCAGTTCAAGGCCATGATCATCTACACCTGCAGGCGCAACAAGATACCCGTCATCACCACCGGCGGCGCCGGAGGCCTCACCGATCCCACCATGATCCAGGTGCGCGATCTCAGCCGCACCTACAATGATCCTCTCGCGGCCAAGGTACGTGCCCGACTGCGCGATGATTTCAACTTCAGTCGCAATGCCAAGAAGAGCTTCGGGGTGGAGTGCGTCTTCTCCGGACAGCAGCAGCTCTATCCCCGGGGGGACGGCAGCGTGGGCCACGACAAGCCGGGTATCCACGGCGTGCACCTCGACTGCCGATTCGGCTACGGGTCGGCCAGCTTCGTCACCGGCAGCTTCGCCTTCGCCGCCGTATCACGGGTAATCCACAAGACCCTGAAGAAAAAAATGGCATCCTGATCGGACCTGACCGTCGCCTTATTACGCCCAACCCCACGAAACGCAAAGCACACAAAGATACGCAGATCGAGTACACCTGCGTTTTGCAGTGTTTGCCTGACTATTTCCGCAAACCGAACAAGGCCTCCAGCTCCGCGCGGGCGGCTTCGGCGGCGCGATCATCGGTCGACTGGTAGGCGTCTGGCCGCAGCTGGAAATAGCCGCAGAAATTGGCACGGGTCTTGTCCTGCACCTCCTCGGCGACGGGCTCGCGGCACTGGCTGGCCTTGCCGGTATCGAAAAACAGGCACTGACGACAAACATGCAATTCCGCACGACAGGCCTCACATTCCGCCAGCCGGCTCAGGGGCAAAGGCTGTGCCTCGATGGAGGCGCCACATTTCCAGCAGACCGGTGATGATGTCATGACATTTCCTCCCCGTGACCTGTTGCCATTGTAGGACCAAAGTGCCTCTTGACCCAGCACCCTGGTACGGGTAGAAATCACCGCCAGTCCATCATCACGAGCCTGTCCATGGGACGCTGGAAACCCGCACCGGATAAATCCTCCCCGCACATCACCGCCGCGGGCCTGGCCCGTCTGCAGCAGGAGTCCCGCGACCTCTGGAAGCGGCGCGCCGGGGTCACCAAGGCCCTGACGGCAGCCGCCGCCGAGGGTGACCGTTCCGAGAATGCCGAGTACATCTATCGCAAAAAGGAGCTGCGAGAGATCGACCGGCGTATCCACTACCTGCAGAAGCGGATCCCCGATCTACAGGTGGTGGACAGCCCACCCTCCAACCCGGAGCAGATCTTCTTCGGCGCCTGGGTCACCCTGGAAAAGGATCACCGTGAGGAGGTGATCTATCGTATCGTCGGCGCCGACGAATTCGATCCCCAGCAAGGCTATATCAGCCTGGACTCGCCCCTGGCCCGCGCCCTGCTCAAAAAGACCCTGGACGACGAGGTAACGGTGGAAACGCCGCTTGG
>DATHUT010000414.1:0-9636 GCA_035462005.1 Gammaproteobacteria bacterium
ACTGCCAGGGCATAGCGCGGCAGACCTTTCCCTGCCAACGGCTGCCAGCCCAGCGTGTGCACCTTGGCATCGTAGCGCTGCCCGGCCACCAGGACCTCCAGGCTCATGCCCGGCTGGATCCGCCGCAGGGTCTCCGGAGTCAATTCGGCACGTGCCAGCCACCGGCCCTCCTGGACCAGTTCCAGCAGGGGCATGGGCCGTTCGTGGCTGACCACGGCCTGGCCCGGCTGCACCATCACGACCGCTACCCGCCCGCCCCAGGGCGCGCGCAGGATGCGCTGGTCGCGCCGCTGTTGCAGCGCGGCCTGCCGCGCCCGCGCGGACATCAACCGGGTACGGGCCTCGGCCAGCGCGATATGCGCCAGCTGCAGTTCATGTTCCGCCAACAGGGTGCGATCGTAGAGTTCCCGGGTCCGGTCCCGCTCCCGCTCGGCCTCGGCCAGCCGTACCTCGGCCTCCTCGATCCCCGCCCCGGCTTCCGCCAGGTGGGCCTCCAGCGCCCGGCTATCGAGGCGCAGCAGTTCCTGGCCGGCCTGCACCTTCTCCCCTGCGCTCACGGCCACCCGCTGTACCAGGCCCGATTCCGGCGTGGCAATCACCAGGTGCCGCCCCCAGTCCAGCTGCGCCGGAAGGTCCTCGGCCAGCACCAGGCCCGCATGCCACAGGCAAGTGCACAGCAACAACCCGCGCATCCAACTACTCATTCGCATTCCCTCCGCGCAGCGGACTCCAGTCCGGATTATCGGTCAGCATGGCCAGTCGCGCCCAGGCCAGGGCCAGTTCGTATTCATTGCGGGCCTGACGCAGGCGCATCTCGGAAAACCGCACCATGGCATCACCCAGGTCGCTGGTGAATTCCATTTCGTATTCGGTCCGCTTCTGGTCCAGCTCCAGGTCGCGGAATTCCGTATTGACCTGCACCTCCTCCCGCTGCACCTGCAACATCTGGATCTCCTGCAGCAGCTCGAACAACTGCTGCCGCAGCGCCCACTCGGTCTCCAGCAGGGCCGCCTCAGTGGCGCGCAGGTCGGCCCGCGCCAAGGCACTGTCGGCGGCCACGCGACCGCCGGTACCCAAGGGAATCTCCAGGCGCAGTTCCGCTTCCAGGTCGTCGTCGGAACCGGTCTGGCGATAGTAATCACCGGCCGCCAGGCTGCCGCTGAGCACCGGCCGGCCACCGCTGCGGGCCGCCGCCAGCCGTTGCCTACCTGCGGCCACCTCGGCGCGCAGGGCCAGCAAGCGTGGATTGCTGGCCAGGACAACGGCCTCCATTTCCTCCAGCTTCGGCGCGGGACGGCCGTTGCCGGGGAAATCCGGTTGCACCAGCGTCGAGGACAGTTTGCCGGGTTGCGCCAGGGCCTGGGCGAGCCGGGCGCGGCTGTTGCGCTGTTCGATCTGGGCACGATGGCGATCGAGCCGCACCTTCTGGTAGGCGCTCTCCAGGCCCAGTAACTCCACGTCGCTCATCTGTCCCAGCTCATGGCGATTACGGGCACGATCGGTGCGCACATAGGCAATGGCCATGGCCTCGTCCTGTACCTGGAAGGCGAAATCCGCGAGCCGCACCTCCAGGAAACGCGCCATCACTTCCAGGCCGCGTTGCTGGCGTACCGCCTCCAGGTGATGGTCCTGGCCCGTGCTGGACGCTTCGGCAGCCGCCACCCGGGCGCGGGTCTGGCCGAAATCATAGAGCCGGCGGTTCAGTTGCAGGCGAATGTCGGAATCGTTGCGGGTATCGCGGATCTGACGTCCCAGGTCGGAAGGCTCCACGGCCCGGGCGCGGGCCAGCAGGGACACCTCGGTGCCGTAGCGGGATTCCGCCAGCTGGCGCTCGGCCTCGGCGGCCTCCCGGCGCGCCTGGGCCAGCAACAGCTCGGGGTGAAGATCCTGGCTGTGCGCCAGCGCGGCCTCCAGGGTCAGGGGATCGGGAAGCTCCTGCGCCACTGCCCCAGCCAGCCACAGGACCAGGGTGACGGTGCCAAACGCCGTCAGGGGGAAACGTGCCCCGCTCATGGCCGGGCAGTCTGTCCGCGCTCGCGCTTGTAGCGGGTGAAGGGCATGTCCTGGTAATGGCCCTCGGACACGTACTCGCCCAGCCAGAGGAATTCATCCACTCCGGAAGTGGCCCCGGTATAACGGGCCACAGGCTCGCCCTCCAGGTTATAAAACTGGAATACGGGTGTGGCGCGCACCCGGTTTTGCTTGAAGGCGAAGTCCTTCTCGCTCATGTGCTCGCCATTGAAGTCGATGATTTCCAGGTCGCCGCCCACATCCACGACAAAACTCAGAAAGCGTTCACGGTAAAAGTCCTGTACCCGGGGCTGATTGAGCACCGTCTGTTTCATGCGGTGACAGAAGGGGCATTCGTCCATTTCGAAAAACAGCAGAATGCCTTTCTTGCCCTCCTCCCGGGCGCGGGCCAGTTCCTCGGGGAAATCCCCGAAGCTCTGGTTGAAAAAGTGTTCAAGGGGGTCACGGGGTTCCTCGGCCAGGACCAGGAAACTGGCCAGCATGCCAATCCACAACAGGTGTCGCCAGGTTTTCATCAGGAGTCGCCCTCACGTCGGTGAGAAGATTTCGCCTTGCGGGATTCGATATAGGCTTCCAGCTGCTCGCCGGTGATGGGGCCCACCTGGCGGGCCACGGCATTGCCCTCGGGATCGATCACGAAGGTGGTCGGCAGGCCGGGGATGGAACCCAGTGGTGAATCCCCGAAGGGATCGGCACGCAATACGGGGTAGGACACCATGTGTCGCTCAACGAAAGCCGTCAACTGTTCAGCGCTGATGTCTTCGTAGTTGACGCCTATTACCACGGCCTCGCGGTCCTTGTTGCGTTCGTGGAAATCCACCAGGTCGGGGATTTCTTCCAGGCATGGCGGGCACCAGGTGGCCCAGTAGTTCACTACCACCCATTTACCGCGATATTGATCCAGGGAGTGCGATTCACCCTGCATGTCCGGCAACGCAAACTCCACCGGGGCCTCGGCCAGCGCGGCAAAGGGCAAGAGACAGACCAGCAACCACGCCGGCATCCAGTTGAACTTCATACCAACCTCTTTTGACAGGGCAGGTGCCAGTACCAGCCTGCCACCATACCGGAATTTCGGCAATTCATGCATGATGTCCATCAAGACTGACGAACATCTCTAGCCGGCGGGATATTCCACGACCTGCAATCAAAAGTCATGGAACTTATAATGAGACTCCCTGAATGTGAAAATTGTTCCCCAGGCAAGGCCGTGACACCATGACCCACATCCGCGAGCAGGACTTTGTGCGCAGCATCCAGGATGCCCTGCAGTACATCTCCTACTACCATCCACCGGATTTCCTGCACGCCATGCACCACGCCTACGAGGCCGAACAGGCGCCCGCCGCGCGGGATGCCATCGCCCAGATCCTGGTCAATTCCCGGCTTTGTGCCGAGGGACACCGGCCCATCTGCCAGGACACGGGCATCGTCACCGTATTCCTGAAGATCGGCATGGAGGTGCACTGGGAAGCGCAATCGAGCGTGGCGGACATGGTGAATGAAGGCGTGCGGCGCGCCTACCTGGACCCCGACAACCCCCTGCGGGCCTCCATCGTGGCGGACCCCGCCGGCAGACGCGCCAACACGGGCGACAACACACCGGCCGTGATCCATACGGAGCTGGTGCCCGGCGACAAGGTCGAGGTGACGCTCGCCGCCAAGGGGGGCGGTTCTGAGAACAAGGCCCGGTTTGCCGTACTCAACCCCAGCGACGATCTGGTGGAGTGGGTGCTCGGCCAGGTACCTGGCATGGGCGCCGGCTGGTGCCCGCCGGGCATGCTCGGCATCGGCATCGGCGGCACCGCGGAGAAGGCCATGTTGCTGGCCAAGGAAGCCCTGATGGAGCCCATCGACATCCAGGAGCTCAAGGCCCGCGGGCCGAACGGGACGCTGGAACGGTTGCGCCTGGAGCTCCACGACAAGGTCAATGCCCTGGGCATCGGCGCCCAGGGCCTGGGCGGGCTGACCACCGTGCTGGACGTCAAGATCCGCGACTATCCCACCCATGCGGCCTCCAAGCCCGTGGCTCTCATCCCCAACTGCGCCGCCACCCGCCATGTGCATTTCCAGCTCGATGGCAGTGGTCCCGCCCGGCTCGACCCGCCGCGGCTGGCGGACTGGCCCAGGCTCGACTGGGAGCCAGGGGCCGGGGCACGGCGGGTGAACCTTGATCAGCTGGACAGGACGTCCCTGCAAGACTGGCAGCCTGGTGAGACCCTGCTGCTCAGCGGCCGCCTGCTCACCGGCCGCGATGCCGCCCACAAGCGCATCCTGGACCTGCTCGCCCGTGGCGAGCCCCTGCCGGCCGGGCTGGACTTCCGTAACCGCTTTATTTACTACGTGGGCCCGGTGGACCCGGTGCGGGACGAGGCAGTGGGGCCCGCCGGCCCCACCACGGCCACCCGCATGGACAAGTTCACCGCCCCCCTGCTGGAACAGACCGGGCTCATTGGCATGATCGGCAAGGCCGAGCGCGGCCCGGCAGCCATCGAGGCCATCCGCGCCCACCAGGCGGTCTACCTGATCGCCACCGGCGGCGCCGCTTACCTGGTGTCGCGCGCCATTCGCGCGGCGCGGGTAGTGGCCTTCCCAGAGCTGGGCATGGAGGCAATCTATGAGTTCGAGGTGGAGGACATGCCGGTGACCGTGGCCGTGGATACCCGCGGGGTATCGGTGCACACGACCGGGCCGCGGGCGTGGCGCCAGCATATCGCCGCCCTGCCAGGTCTGGTTTCAGGAGACACCAAAATAGTATGATCGACAGCTTGCGCCACAAGAAGCCGGTATCTTGAAACTCACCATTCCTGCCCAGCACGTCCAGCCCGATTCCGCCGTGGAAATCCGCCCTCGCGCCCTGCGGGAATGGGTGGATGCCCTTCCCTGCCTCGCCCCGGAGCTGGCGGCCCGGCAAGTGCGGGAACAGCTGCAGCGGCTCAATCGACAGCCCCTGCCGGCCAGCCAGCGCCTGGAGCTGCTTGACCTGCTCGCCATCACCTACTGGCGCTTGTTCGATGCCCTGCTGGCAACTCCGGAGGGCCGCATGCCGGCCGCCGAACAGGAGGCGGTCGCCACCACCCTGGAACGCTGCTGCCAGGGACTTGCCTTCGGCTACAAGATCGCCGTGCAGGACAGCCTGGGAGAACAACGCCTGTTCGGGGGCACCAAGGTCCGCCAGCGCGCCCTGTTGCAGGCCATCCAGTACCTGGGCCAGCAGCTCAAACACCGCTATGCCGGCTACCAGCGCCCAGCCGCCAGCCTGTGGACCGAAATCGACCAACTCTATCGCCACGCCCGCCAGGCCGGATGCCACCAGACCCCGTTGTCCGGTCAGCGCGGTGAACCCACCAGCATCGAGCAGGCCTTCCTGGAAGTGGTGCTGCTCAAGGTGGGGGATCCCTTTCAACTACCCGCGGGCGGGCTCTGGGAGGTCTGGCGCTACCTGCGCCAGTACGCCCGGCTGGCCCGGCTGGAGCCCTGGAAGGATGACGGGCGGGATACCTGCCTCTACCTGCCGGCCACCAACCCCCAGGCCGATGGCTATCGACAGGGACTGGGACTGGACCTCAGGGTACTGCGGCAAACCGTCCGGCAGCATGTCGATCAACTGCGCAACAATGGAGCAGCGACGGAGCTGGGCATGAGTGAACAGGTACGGGCGAATGGTGCGCAGCACATCCTGGAGCGGCTGCTATTGGGCTGGCAACAACAGGTGGAACGCAAGGCGGAACGCAGCACCCCGCAAGCAGACGCGGAACTGGTGATCGGCCTGGAAGCCACCTTCTGTCACCTCAACCGCGGCCTCGCCTTCGACCGTCACGCCTATCAGGAACCCGATGATGAACGCGATGGGGAGATCGACCTCGGCGTGCAACTGGCCCAATGGGACCCGTCCCGGGAGGCGGAATTTCCCAGCCTGCCTTGCCGGGTGGTGAATCGCGGCGCCGGCGGAATTGGCCTGCAGTGCGGTAGCACACTGGAGAAAGCCCCACGAGTAGGTCAACTGGTCGGCATCCGTAGCCAGGCACGCGGCAACGAGGAACCGGGCATCTGGTTCGTCGCCAGCCTGCGCTGGCTGCGCGCGGAAACCCATGGCTTCGAGCTCGGTGCCCAGTACCTGGCCCGTGAGCCCGTGCCCCTGGCGGTACGCAGCCGGCAACCGGGACCGAAGGGAAACGAATACCACCCCGCCCTGCGCACCGACTTGCGCCAGACCGAACGTCTTTGGCACATGCTCATCACCCCGCCGGGACTATTCGCGGCGGGTCGCCACCTGGAGCTGGTACAGGGCGGGCGCCGTGAGCAGGTCCGCTGCGTCAAGCTGCTGGAGAGCGGCAGCGGTTTCGAACGGTTCCGGTTCGAACCCCTGTAGGCGCATCCTGTCCCGCACGCCACCAATGAAAAAGGACCCTTACGGGTCCTTTTTCACTACGGGATACGGCTGGATCAGCGCAGGGTCACGCTGCCACCCAGGTAATCGCGGTCACTTTCTTCCACTACGCCGATGGACCAGGCGCCGCGGTTACGGGCATGGTTCACGGCGGCACTCACCTCGGAGGCGGAGGGGTTCTGATCCACGCTGAACCGCTGGCCGGGATGGATCAGATCGGCATCGCTGATCTTGTCACGGTTGGTCTTGTAGATCAGCGGCCACTGGTAGGGGTTGTTGTAGACATCGGAACGTCCGGAGATCGTCCACAGGCTGTCACCGGTTACCACGGTGTACTGGGTCATGCTGCCACGCAGTTCCGCGGTCAGGCCGGTGAGCAGGTCGTAGGCCTTGCGGCCCTCGGCATTGGCAATGGCCGCGGAGGCAGCCCGCAGGGTGGCGTTCTGCTCGGAGCTCAAGCCGCTGGCGCCCTCGGTCTTGGCCATCATCACCTTGGCCTTTTCCAGGTAGTACTGGTTGACGGCCAGCTGCGCCTCGTTGCGGGCCTTGGTGGCCAGTTTCAGGGCTGTGTCATTGTCACCGTCCGAGGCGGCCTTCTCGGCACTGGCCAGGAACTTCTCGGTGTCACGCCAGATCCAGTTCAGGGACTTGGCCTCGGCGATCGCGGCCTTGGCATCGGCAATCATCTGGGATGCCGAGGTAGCGGTCTGTGACTGGGGTGCAACGGTCGGCTCCGGCGGAGTCGTAGCGCAGCCCGCGGCCACTCCCAGGGTGAGAGCCATCATCAGAAGGTGCTTACGGCGAAAGGGGTTAGTCATGGAATGAACTCCGCTGCTGGTGGTCAAAAGAACATGTTTTTCTTGGCGTTTCTTACTATATTCGGACTTCGGAACCAGGCCCGGTCCTGTGAACCTAACACCCGGGCGCAAGGGCGGTCAAGCTGTCCCGTGGCCTGGAAAAGGCCTTCGGGACTATAAGACGCAACAACCCCCTTCTACATTCCCTCCGAATCCTGTGGCGGCGTCTTTTCCGCCTGCTCGCGGGCCAGCACAGCCTGCGCGCGCGCCCCCCGGGCATTGCGACGCGCCTCCCGGTAGCGGCCGGACTCCAGCTCCCGCTCGGCCTGCTCGAGCAGCGAGCGGGCGGAAAGCAAGGTGTCCCGGGCCACGCGCTCGGCACCGGCCGCGTGGGCGGCCTGAATGGCCTGGCGGGCATCGCTCATTTCCTGAACGGGCGCGCTCGCGCAGGCAGTCAGTGCGAAAATAATACCCAGGAGTAGGCTGCGAAATGGCAGGGTGCGAATGCTCGGCATCTAGGCTCGGCCTCGGCCCGGATATGATCCGGCCCGATCCTAACAGGTTCGGCAAGCGTCAACCGTAGCACCGGCCCCGGGTACCGTCAAGGCAGGGGGCCATGGACGCAGGTGCCCGGCTTTTGGGACAATGCCCCCGCGGGACTGCCGCGACGCCTCCATCACCAGAAAGGACACGAATATGGGCAAACCCGCCGCGATCCTGTACCACAACCCGCGCTGCTCCAAATCGCGCCAGACCCTCGAATTGCTGCGCGCACAGGGCCTGGAACCCGAGATCGTCGAGTATCTCAAGACCCCGCCCACGGCCGCGGAGCTGGAACGGATTTTAAAGCTGCTGGGCCGTGAGCCCCGGGAACTCCTGCGCACCGGCGAAGCCGAATACCGGCAACTGGGCCTGGACGACCCGGCCTTGACCCACGAGGCGCTGATCCAGGCCATGGTAGACCACCCGAAACTCATCGAGCGCCCCATCCTGCTCACCCAGCACAAGGCGGCCCTGGGCCGCCCGCCGGAAAACGTACTGGAGATCCTCTGATGGCCTATGTCCTGGTCCTTTACTACAGCCGCCACGGTGCCACCCGGGAGATGGCTCAGCGCATCGCGCGCGGCATCGAGCAGGTACCGGGTATGCAGGCACGCTTGCGCACCGTGCCGGCCGTATCCACCGTATGCGAAGCCACCGAGGACAGCATCCCCGCCGAGGGTGCCCCCTATGCCACCTTGGACGACCTGCGCCAGTGCGCCGGCCTGGCCCTGGGCAGCCCCACGCGCTTCGGCAACATGGCCGCGCCCCTGAAATACTTTCTCGACAGCACCAGCAGCCTGTGGCTGAGCGGTGAACTGGCGGGCAAGCCGGCCGCCCTGTTCACCTCCACTTCCAGCCTGCACGGCGGTCAGGAGGCCACCCTGCTGTCCATGATGCTGCCCCTGCTGCACCATGGCATGCTGATCCTGGGCATCCCCTACAGCGAAACCGAACTGCTGCATACCCGCACCGGTGGCACGCCCTACGGGGCCAGCCACCTGGCCGGTCCCGACAGCGACCTGCCCCTGAGCGATTCCGAAAAACAGCTGTGCAGCGCGCTCGGGCAACGCCTGGCGCAGGCCGCCGCGAAACTGCAATGAAGAGTACCCCCTGGCTGGTCCTGACCCTGGGTGGCTACTTCGGCACCTTCCTGCTGCTGGTGGCCTGGTATGGCTGGTTCAGCCCCTCGCTGCACCTGCCGGCCGCCTTCGTGCTGATATTGTTGTGCACGCCGTTGCTGTTCCCCCTGCGCGGCCTGCTGCACGGCCGGCCCTATACCGTGGGCTGGAGCCTGTTTCTGGCCTTGTTCTATTTCACCCACGGCGCGGTGGAAGCCTACAGTACGCCGGAGGATCGCCTGTACGGACTGCTGGAGGTGCTGTTCAGTTTCCTTAGGTTTACCGGCGGAATCCTGTACGTGCGCAGCCAAGCGCGGCAACGCCGGAATGACCTGGAATCCGCAGAGCCGGAGTGACATGCAGCCTTGTCGGGCTTGATCACGACAGGAAAAAGCCGGCTTGCGCCGGCTTCTTTTCGTCAGGACTCCGCACTGGTGACTGCGAGTTCCTTTTCATGGAAGCGCATTGCCTGTTCCGCCGCGGTGTCCCTGCGATGCTCCAGCATGCCCCGAATGAGCGCGGCCGTGATCACCAGCATGCCTGCCAGCAGGGCCAGGGCCAGGGTAGCGAAACTGGCCATGTTCAGCAGCTCGACCAGACCCGCGTCCAACGGCGCAATCATGTCCAGATCTGACAGGTATACCGGCAGCTTGATCAGGCGGCTCAGCAATACGATGAGCATGATCATACCCATCACGAACTTCACCGTGTATTCCTTCACGTAAGTGGTGCCGATGGCACCCAGCTGTACGCCAAA
>DATHUT010000415.1:0-4607 GCA_035462005.1 Gammaproteobacteria bacterium
ATGATCTCCAAGGATTTAAACACGGTTCAACCATATCCTGCTTCGGAAGATGATGAATTGAAATTTATCAATGACGTCGAACAGAATATCCATCCGTTTCGAGCTCGACCGCGTCGTTCAACAGAGCCCGGCACACCGACATAACGACCAGCGCGTCATGCTTTTGACGATCCCCCCGCCGGATGCCAAGGCATGATCTCGTTTAAATAGGCTACTATCTATAGAACTCTCGAATGTTTCGACTTTACCTGCGTGTGCATGTGACCGGATGATTGATATTCCGGATAATTTGCGGTGCCCGCTTCCAGGCCTCATCCCCTGGGGGAGAGAGTAACGTCGCGCATGGCTTTCTAATTTTTCGCTGCCATGGATAAACAAGCAAGAATCTTGTTGTTTTTTTGGATAACAGCCTCCCCAGGGCTTCGCCGCTTGCATTCGAAGCCGGTGCCCACCAGGCTGCAGACAAGGAGGTAGTACATGTTGACGCGCAATACACCCCACGATCCGACGTCGACCGTACAAGAAAAAAACACGCCAGAAGATACTATCGTCAGCCCCGAGGAAATCACCATCGCACTCGGGGAACACCCCCCGACACCGGTGCAAACCCTGCTTTCGCACGCACGCCGCATCAATTATGGGCAACATGACACGCTCTACCACCAAGGCAACAGGATCGACACGGTGTTCTTCATCACCGCCGGCCTATTGAAGCTTGTTGCCTATCTTCCGAACGGGCGTGCGCGGATCGTGAGGCTCCATCGCCCCGGGTCGGTGCTGGGCCTGAGCGGCCTGCGCGGCCAGAACCATGAACATACCGCTTCGGCCATTACGGCTGTCACCGCATTGCGTCTCCCCATCAGTGCCGTTCACCACCTGCGTGAAGAGGATTCGGAATCCTATGTCAGCCTGATCGAGCGTTGGCATGACTACCTGCAGGATGCCGACAAATGGATCGTCCAGTTTTCTACCGGTCCGATACGAGGGCGCGTAGCCAGGCTGCTTTCCTTCCTGAAGGACTTCGAGCCAGATGCCGCGGAAGGTCATATCCGCCTGCTCACGTGCGAAGAGATGGCATCCATTCTTGGCGTGACCAGTGAGAGCGTGAGCCGCATCCTTGCCGACTTCAAGCGACAGCACATACTTTCCCATGATGACGGCAATACCAACGAGGTCTACGAGGCCGACGTGGAGCGATTGCGCCATATTGCCGATGAGGATGAATAATCTGCACACTATCCGACCCGACCTGCATCGATTGCGGTTTTTCAATGAGCACAGTTGCCCAGTGTGCTTAGATATTCTCTGAAGGTGATGCAGAACCTGATCAACAGTAGCGCCAGCACAAGGAGGATATGACAATGAAAGTTCGCGATATTATGACACGGCAACTTGAAAGCATACCTCAGAACTCGACCATCCGTGATGCCGCTAAAAAAATGCTGGACCAGGATGTCGGGATGCTTCCTGTCGAACAGGATGGAGAAATCGTCGGCGCAGTGACCGATCGCGATATCACCATTCGCGCCACCTCTTCAGGGGCCGACCCGAACAAAACCAAGGTAGACAAGGCGATGAGCACGGAGGTACTTTCCTGCATCGAGGATGACGACCTGCAACAGGCTGCCGAGATCATGGAGAAGCACCAGATACGGCGTCTCATGGTGCAGAACAATAGCGGAGATTTTACTGGAATCATCTCACTCGCTGACCTGGCACTACATCATAAGGATAAACTCGAAGTCGAGGTCCTAGAACAGGTTTCCCAACCGTCCACGAAATCCGCTACCGCTCATTAATGATCTGAATCGAAGGGATTCCCGAAAATGATTTTCAAGCAATTCTACGAACCCAGCCTGGGGCACGCCTCTTACCTCCTTGGTTCGGAGGAAACGGGAGAGGCGCTGGTTCTCGATGTTCGCCGTGACGTGGACGATTACTATGATTTTGCACGCGCACAGGGCCTGCGTATCGCCTACGCAGCCGATACGCACCAGCACAACGACTACCTTACTGGCATCACCCAACTGCAATCGAAAGCAGCCGTGGAACTGCTGTCCGGCGCACGCGCGGAATTAGGCTACCAGACGCATGCACTTCAGGACAGCGAACGCCTCACCATGGGTGAGATCGAGTTCGAAACCCTGCACACTCCGGGTCATACACCTGAGCACATCAGCCTGTTGGTGCGCGACAAGAATCGCGGCGAAGACCCGGTGATGCTGCTGTCGGGTGGCGCACTGCTGGTGGCGGATGTCGCACGCCCCGACCTGCTCGGGGACGAGGCCGAAAAGCGCAGGAATGCCAAGGCCATGTGCAAGACGCTGAAGGAAAAGATCCTGCCCCTGCCCGATCATGTGCTGGTATACCCGACCCATGTGGCGGGTTCCCTCTGTGGCGGCAACATCGGAAGCATGCTGGTGACCACGATAGGGTACGAACGCAGGCTGAACGACATGCTCACGCACATCGACAATGAATCCGACTTCGAAGACCGCTGTCTCGATCTTGGTCCCTTGCCGACCGTTCCACCTTACTGGCGTCGCATGCGCAAGCAGAACCAGGATGGGCCGGCGCTTCTGACCACGCTCTCGGAGCCACCCGCGCTACAGCCAAAGGAATTCGCACGGCGCATCACCGAAGGGGCGTTGGTCGTCGACTGCCGCTCTCCCGAGGCCTTCGCTGGTGCTCACATACCCGGCTCGCTCAATGTCGGCGCCGGAACCTCATTCCCAACCTGGGCAGGCTCGATATTGCCGGTGGAGGCCGAGCTCCTGCTGGTTGTCGACGACCCCGGACAACTCTGGGACATCTACTGGAAACTGCTTCGAATCGGCTACCGGGAGCCAACCGGCTGGCTGGCTGGTGGCATGATGGCCTGGCGCACAAGCGCAGAACCACTTGGAAGTCTGCCGCAATGGACCCCCAGGGAGCTGGACGCTCGCCGCCGCGAAAGAGACGACCTGTTCATCCTGGATGTGCGTCAGCCCGCGGAATGGCAGACTGGTCATGTACCAGACGCACACCACATCTCCGGGAGCGATCTCCCCGCGCAACTCGAGGACGTCCCCAAGGACAAGCCGGTTGCCGTGTATTGCGGCAGTGGTTACCGCTCGTCGGTCGCCGCCAGCCTGTTGCGCAGAAGCGGCCATCGTAATGTCTACAACGTCATCGGCGGCTTCACGGCATGGGAGGCGGAAGGACTCCCCGTAGCCAACCACTGAGTCACCGCACCGTTTGAGTTGAAATATTTTTCCGGAAGTACCTAGAATAACGCCATGGAGCTCATCGATACCCACTGCCACCTCGACGTGGCCGAGTTCGACGCCGATCGCGACGCCGTGCTGGCACGCTGCCGTACCGGCGGCGTGACCCGCATCGTCATCCCGGCCATCGATGCAGCAGGCTGGGAACCGTTGCTGGCACTGTGCGCGCGCGAGCCGGGACTCTACCCCGCTCTGGGTCTGCACCCCATCTACCTGGAACAGCACCGACCCGAGGATCTCGATACCCTGAAGACCCTGGTGTCCACGCACCGGCCCCTGGCCATCGGCGAGATCGGCCTGGATTATTTCATCGAGAACCTGGATCGTGAGCGCCAGCAGACCCTCTTCGAGGCCCAGCTACACATCGCTCGCGACGCTGAACTGCCCGTCATCGTCCACGTGCGCAAGGCCCACGACCAGGTCCTCAAGACCCTGCGCCGCATCAAGATGCGCGGCGGTATCATCCATGCCTTCAACGGAAGCCTCCAACAAGGGGAGCAGTACCTGGACCTGGGCTTCCGGCTCGGTTTCGGCGGTACCCTCACCTACGAAGGCTCGAAACGCATCCGCCGCCTGGCCCGTGATCTTCCCCTGTCCGCCATCGTCCTGGAGACCGATGCCCCGGACATTCCCGTAGCCAGCCACCGGGGCGAGCGCAACAGCCCGGAGTACCTGCCGGAATGCCTGGCGGCGCTGGCCGAGGTACGCGAAGAAGATGCGGCCTTCCTGGCTCGGGCCACTGGACACAATGCGGATGCAGTTTTAGGGTTGTCGTGAGCTTTCCTACTGGATGATGGATTCCCGCCTGCGCGGGAATGACAGAATTTATTCAAGCGTCCATCCCACCTTCTCCAGGTAGTCCGCCAGGTTTTTCGGGCGATATTTCGGGTCCTGCTCCCAGCGTTGCTTCACCGATTTGTGAATCAGCACCTCGGCCGTTTCATGCGCGATGGGCCGGTGGTAGGGCCGGCGGGAACGATAGAAGTGCTTGCGCGACTGGTGCAGGCTGGCGGTGGGGCTGGGGTTGAGCCCCTTGCGCAGATGTGCCTCCGTGGCCAGTCCTGCGCCACCTGCCTCGCGCATCATCCAGCCCAGGGTGATGTCCGACAGCAGGGCGCCATCGGGATCCGGCTTGTAGCTGCCACCCACATCACAGTGGGCACCGAGGAACCACACCTGTTTCAGATCCAGGCAATCACGCGTCTGCCATACCGTGGGTTCGAAATCGGTACGCTGCTCGTCGATGGCCAGGGCATGACGGGCAAAAATCACATTACGGCCGATCTTGGTGTCGTAGAATTCATCCTTGCGTTCCAGCAGTCCCAGGAAGGTAACCGGTAT
>DATHUT010000416.1:0-1931 GCA_035462005.1 Gammaproteobacteria bacterium
CCGCTTTTTCGGCCTCGATTATCCCAACCTGACCCATGCGCGGGCTGGCCTGGAGACGGGGCGCATCTCACGCGCCGAGTTCGCCGCCATTCGCGCCGCACTGAAACAGGGCGTCACTCCACCCCAGCAGACCGCCCTGGGCGGTCTCATCGGTATCCATGGCCTGGGGGATGGCGATCCCGTCGTTCATGAGGACTTCAACTGGACCAATGGCTGCGTTGCCCTGACCAATGAGCAGATGGATGACCTGGCTCAATGGGTATACGAGGGAATGCGTGTAATAATTCGCTAGACACCCCTTGTTATTATCCAGGGTGCCACGGAGAATGCGCATCGCGCGGTACATGCGGATCCGCATGCCTCTGCTACAACCAAATTCCCAGCGTCGTTACAAGGAGATTCACGACATGAACCATAAAGCCCTGCTCACCGGCGCACTGCTCGCCGGCACCATCGTCCTCGGCGGCTGCGCCAACACCTCCGAGATTGCCAGCCTGCGCACCCAGGTGGAACAGGCCCAGGCCACGGCGGATTCCGCCGCCACCAGCGCCGCCGCCGCCAGCCGCGACGCCGCTGAAGCCAAGGCCCTTGCGGAACAGGCCCAGGCCGATGCCGCTGCCGCCAAGGCGAAGTCCGAAGACACCGATGCCAAGATCGATCGGATGTTCAAGAAGACCATGTACAAGTAACACCGCGTTCCGCCCTCGCGGGGCCATCAGGTCCCGCGGGGCTTCGTTTCAGTCCGGCAGGGAAACTGCAACCGGATACCCGCGTGCCTCGTGCACGGCCGCATTGATCTGGCGCCCGCTGAGTCGTGCCGGACGCTCGGCTACCGCCGCCCGGATGACATCCATGGCGGTCTCCATCAAATGTTCCCGTCCCTCTACATCCTCCTCCAGGGGCGGATGTACTTCGATATACAGGGTATCCAGCAGCCAGCCGATCTTGACGGACTGATTGACGATGCGCACCGGCGTGTCCACCGGGATCTCGTCATAAAGTGCGGCAATGTCCTCGGGATACATACGCAGGCAACCATGCGTCACCCGCATACCGACGCCCCAGGGTTTGTCGGTGCCGTGGATCAGGTAGCTGGGGATGCTCAGGCGCAGGGCATGTCGCCCCAGCGGGTTATCCGGGCCGGCCGGCACCACCTCCGGCAGGGTCTCGCCGCGTTCCGCCGCCTCAGCGCGAATGGAGGCCGGCGGACGCCAGACCGGGTCCTTCTGCTTGCTGATGATGCGCCAGCTGCCCAGCGGCGTTTCCCAGTCCATGCGCCCGACACTGACCGGGTAGGTCCGTACCACCCGGGGTTCACCGGCCTTGGCCGGAGGGTAGTAATACAGGCGCATCTCGGGCACGTTGAGCACCAGACCGACGCGCTCGGCCGCGGGCAGGATGTAGCGGGTAGGCAAGGTGACAGGCGTGCCCTCGCCCGGCAACCAGCGATCCACGTCCGGATTGGCGAGGATGATCTCATCATGGCCGAGTTGATAGCGGCGGGCGATATCCAGCAGGGTGTCTTCATGGACAGCCGGGATGACCCGCACCTGCCCCACCAGGTCCACATCCTGCGGCGGCAGGGAGAAGGTCTGTCCCTGGGCGGCAGGCGTCAATAACGCCAGCACCAGCAGCCAGCATCGTGGCAACAATCCCCGACAAGGCTTTTTTTCGTCATGCCGGCGCATACCGGCCTCCCTGGATGCCGGCATCCCCGGCGCCACCTTGGTCATCAGAACCTCAAACACCTTCGCCCATCCCACTTCCCGGCCCGGGAATCACCGCGCCAAAATCGATAACTGCTGCACGATGCGCAACGCCAGGTCGCGCTGCATTTCCTCGCGCAGGTTTTCTTCCTCGTTGGCCTTGCCCAGCACATCGTTCTCGTCGAACTGGAAGCTGCGCCGCGCGGACAGGGTCTGTTTCGCCAC
>DATHUT010000417.1:0-4514 GCA_035462005.1 Gammaproteobacteria bacterium
AGGGCCTGCGCGACCTGGTGGATCTGAGCCTGTTGATCGGGCAGTACGGCGAGCGTGAGGGTTTCTGGCGGGAACTGCTGGAACGGGCCCGCCAATTACAGCTGACCCGGCCCTTGTTCTACGCCTTGCGTCATACTCACCGTATGCTGGGTCTGGCCGTACCGGAGGAGGTGGAACTCGAAATCCGGCGCGAAGGGCCGGGCAGGCTGCGCGGTTACTACATGGACTGGCTGTTCAAGCGTGCCTTCCTGGCCCGCCATGCACTGCGGCCCGAACCGGTGGAATCCCTGGCGCGCCTGCTGCTCTATGTACGCGGCCACTATCTGCGCATGCCGCCGTCCCTGTTGCTGCCGCACCTGGCGCGCAAGGCCTTTGCGCGCGAAGAAAAAAGCTAGGCAGCCTACCTGGTTTCGTTATCCCGGGGGAGCTTTCCTAGGCCCCGTATACCTCGCCGCGCGCCAGGCGTTTCTCCCACTCCAGCGAGGTCTTGACGATGAAGTCCAGGTCGTCGTGGCGGGGCGTCCAGCCCAGCACCTCGCGTACCCGGTCGGCCACGGCGATCAGGGCCGGCGGGTCGCCGGCGCGGCGGGGTTCCTCGCGGATGTCGATGGGCGCGCCATGCACCCGCTGGACGGCGTCCAGCACCTCGCGGACGCTGAAGCCATGGCCGTAGCCGCAGTTGAGGATGCGGGATTCTCCGCCGTTGCGCAGATAGTCCAGGGCCTTGATATGGGCATCGGCCAGGTCGGATACATGGATGTAGTCGCGTACCCCGGTGCCGTCCGGCGTGGGGTAGTCGGTGCCGAAGATGGAGATCCGTTCGCGGCTGCCCACGGCGGTCTCGGCTGCCACCTTGATCAGCAGGGTGGCCTTGGCCGTGGATTGGCCGATGCGGCCCTCGGGATCGCAGCCGGCCACGTTGAAGTAGCGCAGGATCACATGGCGGAGGTCACTGGCGGCACTGAGGTCGCGTAGCATCCATTCGCTCATCAGCTTGGAGGTGCCATAGGGGTTGATGGGCGCCAGCGGGCTGTCTTCCGAGCAGCTGTCTCCCGCCGGGATGCCATATACGGCGGCGGTGGAGGAAAAGATGAAGTGCTTCACCCTGGCGCGCTGGCAACAGTCCAGCAGGTTGCGTGTGCAGCAGGTGTTGTTGCCGTAGTACTTGAGGGGATCGGCCACCGATTCCGGCACGATGGTCTTGGCGGCGAAATGGATGACCGCGTCCACCTCGTGATCGGCCAGCAGCTTGTCCACCGTGGCTGCGTCACCCGTGTCGCCGACGATGAGTTCCGCACCCTGCACGGCATCCGCGAATCCGGTACTGAGATTGTCCAGCACCACCAGCCGTTCCCCGCGGGTGCTAAGTTGCTGGACCACATGGCTGCCGATGTAGCCGGCGCCGCCGGTCACCAGAATGGTTTTGTTCCGCATTGTTTTGGTATTCCCTTGATTCAGTCTCAAACCCGACAGGCTTCTAGAGGTTGGTCTGGTTGTCCCATTTATTGAGCTTGCGCCGGTCCTTCTCCCGGCGCCGGCTGCCGCGCTTGGGTTCGTAGCGGATCTTTTCCCGGCGATCGGAGGTCTGCCGGCGTGGTGGAGGCTGGCGTTGTTCCTCCAGACCCACGTATCGGCAGGAACAGCGGGTGACGGCGCATTCGGGCAGGGGCAAGGGCGGAGCGTTCTCGAAGCTGTAACGCTCAGTGTTGCACTGCAGGACCGCCTCACAGGTATTGCCGGTGCCGTCGTGCTCGATGCACACCCCCCAGTAGCGCCCATCGCGATAGAGTCGCTCCAATTGGGGGCGCAGGCGCGGCTTCTCAGGGTCTTGCCGGGTGGATTGCGGCCGGGGGTGGGAGGAGTGGCCGGAACGATCGTGCCGCAACCAGAATATGGCCCCGGCACCGGCCAAAAGTATAAATGCTACGATCCAGACTGCCATGTGCGCTTATTGTCTGTAGTTTTCCTATTGATGCAAGGGCGATTCGGGTGGGACAGGGTCGCACCAACGCCAGACTTGTTGGCATTATCCCACACTTCTGCTTGCCGCGCGCTCTGTATCGCCCGGCTCCCGGACCCCGGGTTCGGATCGCGTAAGCGCCTCTCCACGACCCTGGATTTCCGGGCCCCGCGGAAAAATATTTTTTCATCCCGGTTTTCAATAAATAATAATAAGTTATTGAATAATAAATATAAATATCCCTGAGTCCGGCTTGTGCAGGGTGGCCTGCCTGGGCTATGATTTCTCCTGTGCATGGGGCGAAGGAGCCGCATGCGCCCTGACGGGGATGATGGGAGATCGCGATGCCTTCCGGAACTTCGCACACAAGGGATGAAGGTGCGCATCCGGCATCAATCCTGGTCATCGATGATGACGAACCATTGCGCGGTTTCCTGTGTGAGGTGCTGGACCAGGCCGGTTACCGTGTTCTGGTGGCCGGAAACGGCAACGAGGGAAGCGAGTTGTACGCACGCCATCACCCGGACCTGGTGCTGACGGACATCGTCATGCCGGAAAAGGAAGGCATGGAGTTGATCATGGAGCTGCGCCGTGATCATCCGAACCTGCCCATTATCGCCATGTCGGGAGGCAATGCAGGATTTAGTGGCAGCTACCTGACGGTGGCCAGTAAACTCGGGGCCAGCGCCACGCTGGCGAAGCCCTTCACGGCTTCCCATTTGCTGACTGCTATCGAGCAGTTGCTCGAACCGCGTTTCGCTACGGGCCGCTGAAGCGCCCCCGGCTGATCCCCGGGGTGAACGGCGGTTACAACCGGACAAAAGGCATTCGGAAACCCTCCCTGCCTTTGCGCTGGCCCGTAGCGAACTTTATCACCAGGACCCGGTGGCCGCACCCACCGGGTTTATTTTTCAAGCCGCCGCCATGCAGTACCGGACCAATTCACCCCTGCACATCCATGCGTTGGACGACAGCGCCGCACTCAACCGCGCCCTGGTGACGGGCGTGGCCCGGTATGCCGATGATCCCGCCACCCGCAAAACCCACTTCTTCCATGGTCGCTATGAAAACCTCTATATCGATCGCGCACGCATTCCCGAACTGGGTACGGTCCTGGATGCTGCCGCGGTCGTGGCGCGTCAATTGCTCGGCCTGCCGGACACCGCACCCTTGCGTTGCGGGGGCTGGTTCAACCGCATGGGGCCTGGCCAGGTGACCCTGCCACACCGGCATGACGACGATGACGAACTGCTGTCCGCGGTGTACTACGTCCAGGTACCGCCTGAATCCGGTGAACTGCTGTTGCATGAGCCGCCCGTACATACCCGCGTGGAGCCCCGGGAAGGCACTTTCGTATTCTTTCCGCCCACGGTCTTGCACGAGGTGACGGAAAACCGCAGCACTCGGGAACGCCTGTCCATCGGCATCAACATCGGGCCGCACCGGGATGACTGACTACTCGCCAAGGCGCTTCTGCGTGGCGCCCATGCTCGACTGGACCGACCGGCACTGCCGCTATTTCCTGCGCCTCCTCAGTCGTAACAGTTGGCTGTACACGGAAATGGTGACCACCGGCGCCATTCTCCATGGCGACCGGGAGCGCCTGCTGGGGTTCCATCCCCACGAACAACCGGTCGCCCTGCAGCTGGGCGGCAGCGATCCCGGGGAGCTGGCCCAGTGCGCGCGTCTCGGGGCGGAATGGGGCTATGCCGAGATCAACCTCAATGTGGGTTGTCCCAGCGACCGGGTACAGTCGGGGCGCTTTGGTGCCTGCCTGATGGCGGCCCCGACGCTGGTGGCGGAGGGGATGGCGGCCATGGCCGCCGCGGTGGATATCCCGGTCACGGTCAAGTGCCGCATCGGCATCGACGAGCAGGAAGACTACGACACCTTCGCAGCCTTCATCGATACCGTGGCCGCGGCGGGCTGCCGGACCTTCATCATCCATGCCCGCAAGGCCTGGCTGCAGGGCCTTAGCCCGAAGGAAAACCGCGATATCCCGCCCCTGCGCTACGATTGGGTCTATCGCCTCAAGGCCGAACGCCCCGGACTGGAGATCATCCTCAACGGCGGGATTCACAGCCTGGATGAGGCGGAGGCGCATCTGCTGCAGGTGGACGGCGTCATGCTCGGCCGCGAGGTCTATCACAACCCCTGGTTGCTGGCAGAGGTGGATGGGCGCCTGTACGGTGAAGAACATCCGGTGGACGACCGACTGGCCGTCGCACAGGCCATGTTGCCCTACATCGAGGCACAGCTCGCCCAGGGCACCCATCTCAAGCACATGACCCGTCACATGCTGGGCCTGTTCCAGGGGCAGCCCGGCGCCCGCGCCTGGCGCCGGCACCTGAGCGAGAACGCCCACCGGCCGGGGGCGGGCCTGCGGGTAGTGGAGGTCGCCCTGGAGAAGATGGCCGCGGTGGCATGGACTGCAAGAGAGAGTGGCACAGAGGCATCACCCTTGGCAGATCCATGCAAACAGGCGAGGGGAGAATGATCGGCTCGACCATCAGTTGCTCCACCTGCGGCGCCTGCTGCTGCCGTTTCGAGGTTT
>DATHUT010000418.1:0-3730 GCA_035462005.1 Gammaproteobacteria bacterium
GCTGACAGCATCCGGTTCCCTGCCATGCGCCTGCGACTCTTTCGACCCGCTTCTATCCTGCGCCTGATCCTGGTGGGCTTCGGCCTGGTGGCCGTGCCTCTGATGGTGGCCCTGGTGCATGCCGCGCTGGCCGTGGATCGCATGGCAAGCCGCAGTCAGGAGGCTGTGCACCAGGCCGTGGAGGCCACCCGCAACAGCCAGGCGCTGGTGGAGGCCATCACCGGCATGGAGCGCAATGCGCGCCAGTACCAGGCCCTGGGCGACCCTGCCCTGTTCGAGGTCTATGCCGTCAATCACGCGGGCTTCCAGCAGACACTGGATACCCTTGGGAACCTTCCCCTGACACCCAACCAGCATGAACTGCTGTTGCGCATGGCATTAACTGAAGAGGATATTTACCAGCTGCTGGCCCAGGCGCGGCCGGAGACCGGCCTGACCATCGTGGAAGCGGACCGTTTCACCGAGTTGGCGAGTCTGGCGGAAGCCTTCCTGAAACTTAGCCAGGATGCCATCCGAAATGAAGTGGACACCATGCGCGATCTGGCCCTGGAGACCCAGCGCCTGCTGGTCCTGCAGGCCGTGGCCCTGGTGCCCGTGGCACTCCTGTTGATGGTGCTGTTCACGGCTCTGATCGCACGCCCGGTGCGCCAGCTCGACCACGCCATTCGACGCCTGGGCAACGAGGAACTGGACCAGCCCCTGGCCATCCATGGGCCACGAGACCTGGAGCAGTTGGGCGAGCGTCTAGACTGGCTGCGGGTGCGGCTGCAGGAACTGGAGGAAGAGAAGACCAAGTTCCTGCGTCATATCTCCCATGAACTGAAGACCCCCTTGACCGCCATTCGCGAGGGGGCCGGCCTGCTGGGCGAGGAGGTGGTGGGCAATCTCAATGCCCAGCAACGCGAGATTGCCGCCATTCTTCAAGAGAATACTGTTCATTTACAAAAACTTATAGAAGATTTGCTAAACGTCAGCATGGCCGCCAGCCGGGCAGCGGTGATGCAGTACCATCCCGTGGAGCTCAAACATCTGGTGGAAAAAGTACTTGGAGGCCATAAAATGGCCCTACTTGCCCGGCAGTTGCGGCTGGAAACCCGGTTGCAACCGGTACGGGTGATGGGTGACGAAGAGAAACTTCGCGCGGTGGTGGATAATCTGCTGTCCAATGCCGCGAAATTCGCCCCGGAGGGTGGTACTGTGTTCGTGCGCCTGGAGGACGAGGGTGAAACCGCCCGCATCGAGGTCCAGGATACCGGCAGTGGCATACCGGAACCGGACCGCGAACGGGTATTCGAGGCCTTCTATCAGGGGCAGCACAGCAGTAATAGCCACATCAGGGGCACGGGATTGGGACTGTCCATCGCAAGGGAATATGTGCAGGCCCATGGAGGGCGTATCGAGGTGGTGTCCTGGGCTGGTCCCGGCGCCTGCCTCCGAGTGACTCTGCCCAAAAAGGGTGTGGCTCCGTGAGGCGCGGTTGGCTAGTGCTGTTACTGGTTCTCTCCGGTTGCGCCCATTGGGAGCTGCCGCCAGTATCCGATCGCTCCATCGGGGCGAGCGGATCCGACTGGCTAAGCGAGACGCGCGAGGTACAGCAGATGCCGGCGCACATACAGCCAGTGGAATTGCAGCGGCGTCAGCAGGCACACAAGCACGAGAATACGTCTGTCAGCGGCTTGCGCCTGGCGCTGCTGTTGACGCTGGGCGGCGAAGCGGTGCGCGACGAGGCCGGCGCCCTGGAAGTTCTGAACGGGATCGATGCCACACGCCTTACGGTTTCCCAGCTGGCACTGGCGGACCTGTTGGGGCAGCTGTCGCGCGAACGGCAGCAGGCCCAGGCCCTGCGGCGGGCGGAACGCAAGGTCCTGGCGGAACAGGAAGCCCGCATCCGGGAACTGGAATCACAGCTGGAGGCGGTGACCTCTATCGAACAAAGTATCAGGCAGCGCCAGAAGCCGCTGCAGGGGGTGGAATAATGAGTGCGTGCAAGTATCGTATTCTCCTGGTGGATGATGACCGCAGTCTGTTGCGCCTGTTGTCCATGCGCCTGGCGGCGGTTGGCTACGAGGTGGCGGCCGTGGAAAGTGGCGAACAGGCCCTGGCCCAGTTGTCGGTGTTTCGTCCCCATCTGGTGATCACCGATCTGCGCATGGGCGGGATGGATGGCATGGCCCTGTTTGACCAGATCCACTCCCGCAATCCGGCCCTGCCGGTGCTGATCCTGACCGCCCACGGCACCATCCCCGACGCGGTGGATGCCACCAGCAAGGGCGTGTTCAGCTTTCTTACCAAGCCCTTCGACAGTCAGGTACTGCTCACCCAGGTGGGGCGCGCCCTCAAGGTCAGCGGCGAGGGTCGGCATACGGACGAAGAGGAACGACAGGCGGAATGGCGCCGTGACATTGTCACCCGCAGCCCTGTAATGGAGGATCTCCTCACCCAGGCGTGCCTGGTCGCCGCAAGCGATGCCAGTGTCTTCATACATGGCCAGAGCGGAACCGGCAAGGAACTGCTGGCGCGAGCGGTGCACAAGGCCAGCACACGCTACGAAGGACCCTTCGTGGCGGTGAACTGCAGCGCCATCCCAGAATCCCTAATGGAGTCAGAACTCTTCGGTCACGCCAAGGGAGCCTTCACCGGTGCCAATCGTGAACACAAGGGTCTGTTCCAGGCCGCCCATGGCGGCACCCTGTTCCTTGACGAGATCGGCGATATGCCCCTCAGCTTCCAGGTCAAGCTGTTGCGTGCCCTGCAGGAGCGGGTGGTGCGGCCGGTGGGTTCCACCCAGTCCGTGGAAGTCGATGTGCGCATCATTTCCGCCACCCATCGGGACCTGGATGAGGCGCTGGAAGAGGGGGAGTTCCGCGAGGACCTCTACTACCGCCTCAATGTGGTGACCCTGGAGATGCCGACCCTGGCGGAACGGCGTGAGGATATCCCCCTGCTCGCCAGCCATTTCCTGGAATTGATCTCCCAAAACAGCCGCAAGGACATCAAGGGCTTCGCGCCCGAGGCCATGGAACTGCTGCTGGCGGCCCCCTGGCCGGGCAATGTGCGCCAGTTCTACAACCTGGTCGAACAGGTGGTGGCTTTTTCCACTACACCCTTGATCCCGGCCAGCCTGGTACAGCGCGCCTTGCGAGACAAATCACGCGAAATCATGGCGTTTGCCGATGCGCGCAGCCAATTCGAGCGTGACTACCTCACCCAGTTACTGCAGATCACCAACGGCAATGTCACCCATGCGGCACGCATCGCCAAGCGTAACCGCACGGAATTCTACAAGCTGCTCAACAAGCACCATCTGCAACCGGCCCAGTTCAAGGAAGCGCGCGGCTAAAATCACCATCCCCCCGTCGCGCGCGCCCTGTCTGCAAAGGGCGACGCACCAAGTTCCCGTCTTCACTGTAATTTCCATTCTGGGCCCGCTGAGGCGTCACCTGGCGGCGACAGTTGTTCCAGTTCTGATGGTCTCTATTTGCGCTGATTTTGCGAAAAACCACCACGAATCAGGCAGTAGCTGAAACTGGCATGGGCCTTGCTCAATACTTTTCCAGAAGCTTACCAATGAACGAACGGTAAGCCGACGGACGGGTTGAACGACCGTTGTACCTCTCCTGTGTGTTGGTGCGTCAAACGCACCTTTTAAATCCCCCTCCGGGATTATGGCGTGGCGCTTGCCACGCTTTTTTTTGTCCGGGGTGGTGAACCGAAATATAAAAACGATCGC
>DATHUT010000419.1:0-2453 GCA_035462005.1 Gammaproteobacteria bacterium
GTGGTTGTGGCAGCCGCCGGTGCGCACGGCGTATTTCTGCGCCAGGCGCAGGCCGGGAAGGGTCTTGCGGGTGTCGAGGATGCGTACAGGCAGTCCTGCCACGGCCTCGGCATAGCGTCGCGCCAGGGTGGCGGTGCCGGACAGGGTCTGCAGGAAGTTCAGGGCGCTGCGTTCGCCAGTGAGCAGGGCGCGGGCCGGGCCCTCCAGGCGGCACAGCACCTGGTCGGGTGCCACGGTATCCCCGTCGCGCGCCTCCCAGTGGACCTGGACCCGCTCGTCCAGGCACTGGAACACGGCATTGAACCAGGCCGCGCCGCACAGCACCGCGGCCTCGCGGCTGATGACATGGGCCCGGCCCCGGGCTTCTTCCGGGATCAGGCGCGCGGTGACATCGCCCGTGCCCACGTCCTCGTCCAGGGCCGCGTGCACGGCCTGCAGGATCTGCTGGTCGAGGGCCTCCAGCAGCACTACTCGGAGATCTCCAGCAGCTCCACCTCGAAGACCAGGGTGGCGTTGGGCGGGATCACGCCGCCGGCACCGGCCGCGCCGTAGCCCAGCTCCGACGGAATGGTCAGCTTGCGTGTGCCGCCCACCTTCATGCCCTTGACGCCCTCGTCCCAGCCGGCGATGACGAAACGGCAATCGAGAGGGAAGCTGAAGGGATCATCGCGGTCACGGCTGGAATCGAATTTGGTACCGTCTTCCAGCCAGCCGGTGTAGTGCACGGTCACGGTCTGGCCGCGGCCGGTGGCCTCGGCGCCGTCGCCGATGCTGAGATCTTCATACTGCAGGCCGGAATCCGTGGTGATGGTCTGGGGCATGTCTCACTCCGTACGTCGATGGGGCCGTGAAAAGTACTCGTTTTTGAGCCGCTTGACCAGACCGGCCAGCAGCCACAGGGCGATGAGATTCGGTATGGCCATGAGGATGTTGGTGATATCCGCCAGGTTCCACACCAGCTGCAGGGGGACCGCCGCGCCCACTACCACCAGCAGGGTGAAAATCACCCGGTAGGGCATGACCGCGCGTTCGCCGAACAGGAAAAAGGCCGAGCGGTCACCATAGTAGGACCAGGCGATCATGGTGGAGAAGGCGAACAGCGAAAGGCCGCCGCCCACCACCCAGGCACCCCCCTCGCCCAGCGTGCCATGGAAGGCATGGGCGGTCAGCGCCGCGCCCATCAGTTGGTCGCTGCGGTCGATATAGGCGCCGCTGACGATGATCACCAGGCCGGTCATGGTGCAGATCACCAGGGTGTCGATGAAGGGCTCCAGCATGGCCACCAGGCCCTCGCGCACCGGTTCGTTGGTGCGCCCGGCGGCATGGGCCATGGCCGAGGAGCCGAGGCCGGCCTCGTTGGAGAACAGGCCGCGCGCCACCCCCCAGCGAATGGCCTCGCCCACGGCGGCACCGCCCACCGACCAGGGATTGAGGGCATGCTCGAGGATGAGCGCGAAGGCGGCGGGAATGGCAGCGGCGTGGGCGGCCAGCACAAGCAGGGCGGCACTCACGTAGAAGATGGCCATGAAGGGCACGATGGTGCTGGCGACCCGCGCGATACGCTGCACCCCGCCCAGGATCACCAGCCCCACCAGGGTGGCCAGCACCACGCCCAGCAGCCAGCCATTGTCCTTCAGCCCGGGGAAGATGTAGCTCAATCCGTCCACCACCGAATTGGCCTGCACCATGTTGCCGATGCCGAAGGAGGCCACCAGCGCGAAGACGGCGAACAGGGTGGCCAGGCGCGGCATGCTCAGGCCGTGCAGCAGGGTGTACATGGGGCCGCCGGCCACTTCGCCGCGGTCGTTCACCTGGCGAAAGCGTACCGCCAGGGTGGACTCGGTGAACTTGGTGGCCATGCCGAGCAGGGCCGTGACCCACATCCAGAACAGGGCGCCGGGGCCGCCCAGGGCAATGGCGGTGGCCACGCCGGCGATGTTGCCGGTGCCCACGGTGGCGGACAGCGCCGTGGACAGGGCCTGGAAATGGGAGACCTCGCCGACATCCTTGTGGCTGCTGTAACGGCCACCGGTCAGGGCCAGGGCGTGGCGAAAGGCGCGGAACTGGACGAAGCCGGTGCGCAGAGTCAGGTAGAGGCCGGTGCCGAGCAGCAGCAGGAGGGTGAGCGGGCTGCCCCAGAGCAGGCCGGACAACGCCCCGCTCCACTGGGTGAGGGTGTCGATCATGGTAATGGGTTCCCCTTGCGAATCCCGCAAACGGTACCCGGATCGACGACGGGATGCCAGCGGCGGTTCGCGGCCTCTGGCCGCGAACAGGCTTTACAGGGGGTGCTGGCGCAGGATCAGGATGTCGCCACGCTGGGTGAACTCCAGCTGCTTGAGTACGCTCATGCCGAGCAGGATGCCGATGTCGTCCACGGCGGGATTGATGCTGGCGCGCACGTCACGCAGCACGATGTCGCCGATGCGCAGTTCGTCGAGGCGCGTGGCGTG
>DATHUT010000420.1:0-15954 GCA_035462005.1 Gammaproteobacteria bacterium
GGCCCGGGCGGACTATGCCGAGCGCAAGCGGGCTGGCGAGTTGGATACCTTCCTCGGCGTGCTGCGACGCGAGCCGGTGAAGGTGCTGCTGCAGCTGGCGCTGGTGGCCGGGATCATCGCCCTGATGATGTGGCCGGTCTGGGTGTTGATGCGCTAGACAAGTCCTGATTTTTCGTGATGCCGGGGCATCACTCTCTGCACAGACCTCAAAAGCGCACTCGCACACCTGCATGAAAATTGCGTTCCGGAGCCGGCTCATAGTAGCGGCCACCAGCGGCGTTGATGCGCAGGTTGCTGAAGTACTTCCGGTCGGCGAGGTTGTTCACGCCCACGAAGGCCTCGATGTCCGTCGTGCCGAAGCCGCGGCGCACACCGGCGCGCAGGTTGAGCACGGCATACCCCGGCACCTCCACCTGGTTGGCGTTGTCGGCATGAACGCGGCTGTGCGCCAGTCCATCGAGCACGACATAGACAGCGTTCGGGCCACGCCAGGCCAGCTCGGCAAACAGGCTGTGGGTCGGGAGGCCCGGCAATGCCTTGCCGCGCAGGTCCGCACCTGAGGCATCCACGAACTCGCGAAAGCGATAGCGGCTCCAGGTATAGGCGCCGCTCAGCGACCAGTGGTCGGACAGTGGGTATTCCAGCCCTGCCTCCAGGCCGTCGCGACGCGTGCGTGCGGCATTGGCGAAGCGGTCGGGGTCGGTGGCCACCTGCACGATCTCGTCGCGGGTGCGCAGCTGGAACAGGGCAAATTCGTAGCGGGCGACCGCACCGAAAAGGCCCTTGGCGCCCAGCTCCAGGTTCAGCGCCTGTTGCGGATCCAGCGTGGGGTCGAAGCCCTGCTCCGGCTGGGTAGGATCGTAGAACTCCGTGAAACTGGGGGTCTCGAAGGAGGAGCCGATGCTGGCATAGAGCCGATGCGCCGGCTGTGCCTGGAAACCAAGGCCAAGGCTGTAGCTCAGTTCATCGTAATCGCGGCGGCCGGAGGCGATGGCATCGGGCGTGAAGCGGTCATCGATGCGAAAGTGCACACGATCGTAGCGTCCACCCAGGGTCAGGTCCGTGCGCGCGCCAAGGGCCAGCTCTGCCTGGCCGTACAGGCCCGCCTCGGTGGCGGTTTCCACTGCGTCCTGGATCTGACCTGTCTGGTTACCGCCCGCATCCACCCGGTAGCGCTCGCGGTCATCGCGCTGGCGGGCGGTTTCCATGCCGAGGGTATAGCGCAACGCCCGCTGGCCCAGCCGGGCGTCGCCTCGGTAATCCAGGCCGGCACCGAAGAAGTCGCGCTCGAAGCCGATTCGGCTGGGCCCGGGAAAGGGCAGCTGCTGCCGGAAATCGCGCCGGGTGTAGAACAGGCGCGCCGACAGCTCGCCGGGCAGGCTGGCGGCATCCCGGTAGGTGAGGCCCAGGCGCTGCTGTTGTACCGCCTGCCCGGCATCCAGGGCCAGGGCATTGGGCGCGGCCTGGCGCCGGTCCGCCCGTACTTCAGCGAGCGTCAAGCCGCCAGGATCCTGACCCAGTGGCTGGTCCAGCGCGGTCAGCACCGCGGTCAGGCTGCGGTGTTCATCCAGGTCGTGGCGCAATTTGGCGTTGAGCAAGTCCTTGCGGGTGCGGCTTTGTTCCCGGTAGCCGTCGTAGCCCAGCCGCCAGGCGCTCAGCTGCGCGCCCCAGTCATCACGCACCCCGCCACCGCGCACACCCAGGCGCCAGAAACCCTCGCTGCCGACACTGGCGCGCAGCTCGCCATACGGCACCGCGGGTGGCTCCAGGGTCTCGACCTGCAGCACGCCGCCGGCCGCATTGCCGTACAGCGCCGAGGCGGGCCCACGGATGACCGCCACCCGGGACGCGGATTCCAGGTCGATGCCGTCCACCTGGGACTGACCATCGGGCAGGGTCTCGGGAAAGCCATCGACCAGCAGGCGTATGCCACGCACGCCAAAGGGTGCGCGGGCGCCGAAGCCGCGAATGGACAGACGCAGGTTCTGCGCGAAATTATAGCGGTTACGGAACAGTACACCGGGCACCCGGTTGAGGGACTCGTCGAGCTGCAGTCCCTGGCGCGCCTGCTGCAAATCGGTTTCGTCCACCATCGTATAGGCGGCGGAGGCCTGCAGCGGGTCTTCGGCCAGGCGCGGAGCGGTGATCAGGATGGTGAGCGGTTCATTCCGCTCCGCATGTGCCGACGTCCCCGCCAGGGCCAGGCTGGCCAGCAGGACGCGGTGACAGTGTGAGATGAGCATTCGCACTGGCGCGAATGTACCACCCCCAAGAGATAGAAACAGCCAGGCCTCACTCGTCATTCCGTGACCACAGTCCGTGCGGTTCCGTACAGACGGCCATTCCCACCAGGGCTACTGTCCCCGATACGTTCAGGCGCGGCTACGCGGCGCCTGAGTTACCGCTACAACCCTCAACATCAAGGGCATTGGCTTTACTGTCGGTGCAAGGAGATTCAAATGAACAAACGGACGACTTTACTTTGCGTGACGCTTGGCCTGTTTCCCATGGCAGCCTTTGCCCAGTCAGGATATTCTTCCAATCTTGGGCCGGCAGAAGGAGACCGTGAATTCACCCTGTCCGGCGCCGGCAGCAGCGACAGGGATTTCGATTCGAGCAGTTTTGGCGTGAGCGCGGATATCGGCTGGTATCGCAGCAGGGAATTACTGCTTGGCCTCCGGCAAAGCGTGAATTTCGCGGATATCGAGGGCGAGGACATCTCCAATGATTTCTGGAATGGATCGACACGTGGTTATGTGAATTATCACTTTGGCCAGACTGCATGGAGGCCCTTCGTCGGTGCCAGCCTCGGGGCCGTGTATGGGGATGGTGTGAATGATTCCGGTTTTGCAGGACTGGAAGCCGGCCTCAAGTACTACGTCCTGCCAAAGACCTTTATCATGGGTAGAGCCGAGTACCAATGGTTCTTTGACAGCGGCAGTGATGTGGATGACCAGTTCGACAAAGGGGCCTGGGCCTATACGCTCGGTCTTGGTTATAACTTCTGAACCTCGAACCACCTGCCTGCATCACTTGCCCTGCAGTTCCAGCGCCCGTTCGTAGAGCCGCTTTTTCGCCACCCCGGTCAGTTTCGCCGCCAGGGTGGCGGATTGCTTTACGGACAGCTCTTCCAGCAGGGTCGCCAATACGCGTTCGGTCGCCGCATCGAGCGCGTCGCTGGCGCGTGCCGGCGCGCCTTCCACCAGCACCACGAATTCGCCTTTCTGCTGCTGGGCATCGGCGCGCATCCACTCCAACAGCTCGACAAGAGAACCATCGCGAATGGTCTCGTAGGTCTTGGTAAGTTCCCGCGCCACCACGGCCCGGCGTACCTCCCCGAACACTTCCGCCATACTCGCCAGGCTGTCCAGGATACGATGGCTGGATTCGTAGAACACCAGGGTGCGGGATTCGTCGGCCAGTTCCCGCAGGCGATTCTCCCGCTGGCCCCCGCGGGCCGGCAGGAAGCCCTCGAACACGAAGCGATCGGTGGGCAGGCCGGCCGCGGACAGGGCGCAGATGGCGGCACTGCAGCCGGGCACGGGTACCACCCGGATGCCGCGCTCACGGGCGGCACGCACCAGGGGAAAACCGGGATCGCTGATCAACGGTGTACCCGCATCGGAGATCAGGGCGAGGGACAGGCCCTGCTCCAGCTCGGCGAGCAGGCCCTCCACTTTCTGGCGTTCGTTATGCTCGTGCAGGGAACCGAGCGGGGTGCGGATGCCGTAGTGGCCCAACAGCCGCTGGCTGTGGCGGGTGTCCTCGGCGGCGATACGATCCACCTTCGCCAGCACCTGCAGGGCGCGCTGACTGATGTCGTCGAGGTTACCGATGGGAGTGGCAACGATGTAGAGCGTGCCGGTGGACTGGGCCATGACGCGGGATTCCGGGGGAACGAAGGGGCATGCTACCCAAATTCCCCCGCCGGCACACCCCGGGTGGTGGCAGCCTCGCCCTATATACAGTAGAGTCTGGCCTGAATTTACCAACCCGCGACAGCATGCCAAAACCCTTTGCATTTCCTATCCGTCCCCTGTTGCTGGCCCTGCTCATCGGCCTGCTGACGGCCTGCGCCACGCCCGTACCCAAACCCCCCAGTGCCGAGGAACGCCTGGCCCAGGAAACCGCGCACCTGGTACAGATGGGGCAATATCGAGCCGCCGCGGAGCGCTATCTGGCCGCAGCGGCTACAGCGGAACGACTCCAGGCCATTCGCTACCGCGCCGAGGCGGCCGACCTGCTGGTCCAGGCCGGCGATCCCGATGCCGCCGAGCGCCTGCTCGGGGACCTGGATGCCGGCTCCCTGCCGGCAGCGGAACGGGTGTCCCTGGTGCTGGTGCAGGCCCGGATTGCGCTGGCCCGCCACCGTCCCGATACCGCCCTGACCCTGTTGCGGGAACTGGATGACCTCGAGGTCGAGAACACACGGGTGGCGGACTTTCATCGCCTGCGGGCCGAGGCCTACCAGATGGCGGGCAACCGCCTGGAAAGTGCCCGGGAACGAGTCTGGCTGGACGGCCTGCTGAGCGATCCCCAGGAGCAGGAAGACAACCGCCAGGCCATCTGGGAATCCCTCTCGGGCCTGTCGGACACCCTGTTGCAACGCCTGCGACCCGCCGCGCCCGATGTGCTGGGCGGCTGGATGGAACTGGTGGAACTCTCCCGCCTGCTGCGCCAGCCTGGCGCGGACACGACCACCCGACTGCAGGATTGGCAGCGCCGCTACCCGCGCCACCCCGCCGAGGCGAGCCTGGACCAGTGGTTGGCGGCTCCAGTCGCGGCGGAACTGGAGCGTGTGGCTTTGTTACTGCCCCTCCGCGGCCCCCTCGCGGGACCGGCGGCAGCGGTGCGTGACGGCCTGCTGGCCGCCCGCTTCCAACAGGCCGCACGCGGCGAACGCACGCCGGAATTGCGTATCTATGACACTGGCGCGGATCCGCAGGAGGCCTGGCAGCAATACCAGCTGGCCGTGGCCGAGGGCGCCAGCATGGTCATCGGCCCCCTGCACAAGGAAGCGATACAGGCACTGGTACAGTCCGGGCCGCTGACCGTGCCGGTGCTGGCCCTGAACCAGATCGACGGTGACGGCCAGCCCGGTCTCTACCAGTTCGGCCTGGCGCCGGAAGACGAGGCTCGCCAGGTCGCCGAACGGGCGCGCTGGGACGGCCACGACTCGGCGCTGGTACTGATGCCGGAAGGCACCTGGGCCGAACGGGTCTACGGGGCCTTCGCGGCGCGTTGGGAGGAACTGGGTGGCAAGGTCCTGGAGGTGCAACGCTTTGCGCCCCAGCAGGTGGATTTCGGGGACACCATCCAGGCCCTGCTCAACCTGGACGACAGCCGCAACCGTCATCGCGCACTCACCCGCCTGCTGGGCCGCAGCCTGGAGTTCGAACCGCGCCGGCGCCAGGATGCCGATTTCGTATTCCTGCTGGCCCAGGGCCGGGAGGCACGCCAGATCAAGCCGCAACTGCGTTTCCACCGTGCCGCGACCCTGCCGGTCTACAGCATCTCCACGGTGTACGCCGGCGTCGCGGATGCACAACGCGACGCGGACCTGAACGGCATCCGTTTCTGTGACATCCCCTGGGTGCTGGCGCCACAGGACAGCCGCCCCGAGTTGCGCGCGCAACTGGACCGCCTGTGGCCTGCGGAAATGCAACGCCATCCGCGGCTCTTCGCCCTGGGCATCGATGCCTACGAACTGCTGCCCTATCTGCAACCCCAGGGCTTGCGCTATTTTGACGGCACCACCGGAACCCTGTCGCTGGATACCCAGCAGCACCTCTACCGCGAATTACGCTGGGCCGAGATCCACCGCGGCCGGCCGCGCCTGCTGGAAGCCGCGCTGGAGACCACCCCCGCCTGGGAGCGGGATCCGGACATCCCCATGGAGGGGCCACGGGAGCCGGAACCGGTTCCCCGCGAGGAGGAAATCATGGATGAATCGCCAGCAACGGGGCCAGCAGGCTGAACAGACGGCCTGCCGCTACCTGGAAGGCCAGGGCCTGCGCCTGATCACCAGCAACTATCGCTGTCGCTGCGGCGAGATCGACCTCATCATGGACCATGGAGACAGCCTGGTGTTCGTTGAGGTACGATACCGCCGCCATGACCGCTATGGCAGCGCCGCCGAGACGGTGGATGCACGCAAGCGCGCCCGCATCATCCGTTGCGCGCAACAGTACCTGCAAAGGCATCCCGCCGCGCGGGATCGCCCTGCCCGCTTCGACGTCATCACGCTGGATGCCGGACGCGGCCTGCACTGGATACCGGACGCCTTTGGTCTCTGATGTGGCCAGGGAACCTGTCACACTGTCAAAGGTCGAAATCGCACCTCACCTGTCCTGAAAGGAGAATAAACCCATGCATACCTGGCGCATTACCATCCTGGCCCTGCTCGCCCTCTTCCAGCTGAGTGGCTGCGCACCCATGATGGTCGGCGGTGCCGCCACCGGGGGCGCCATGGCCATCGACCGCCGCACCCCCGGCGCCTTCATCGACGACGAACGCATTGAATGGACCATCCGCAACGCCATCCGCCAGGACCAGGAGCTCTCCAGCCAGTCCAATGTCAGCGTGGTCAGCTACGACGGCGTGGTGCTGCTGGCAGGCGAGGCCCCCACCGAGCCCCTGCGCGCCCGTGCCGCCGAGCATGCGCGCAACGTGGAAAAGGTGCGCCGGGTACATAACGAACTGGTCATCGCCGCGCCCAGCTCCCTGATGACCCGCAGCAGCGACACGGCCATCACTGCGCGGGTCAAGACCCGCATCCTGGGCATCCGCGACCTGGAGGGCTTCGACGGCACCAAGGTCAAGGTGGTCACCGAGAACGGCACCGTGTTCCTGATGGGCAAGGTCCGCCGCAGCGAGGCCGACGTGGTGACCGATACCGCCCGCCAGGTCAGCGGCGTGCAGCGCATCGTGCGGCTGTTCGAATACCTGGACTGAGCAGGCGAACGTCATTGGCCACACATGGGCCCTGACCCGATCCTCTCCCGCCTGGCCGCTATCGTCGGGACCGAGCAGCTGCTCACCGATGCGGCGGACCGCCTGCCCTATGGCTACGACAACAGCCGCCTGCAGGCACTGCCACGGGCGGTGGTGTTCGCCACCCGCCACGAACAGGTGGTGGACATCGTGCGCCTGTGCAATACAGAAGGCATTCCCCTGGTCGCGCGCGGCCGTGGCACCGGCACCACCGGCGCCACCGTGCCCATGGACAATGCCCTGGTGCTGTCCCTGGAACGCATGGACCGCATCCTGGAAGTGGACCCGGCCAACCGCCTGATGGTGGCGGAGCCAGGTGTCACCAACCAGGCAATACAGGATGCCGCCGCCGCCCATGGTTTTTTCTGGCCACCGGATCCCACCAGCGCCGCCGTCTGCACCCTGGGCGGTAACCTGGCCTATAACTCCGCCGGCCCGCGCGCGGTGAAATACGGCACGCCACGCGAGAACACCCTGGGATTGCGTGCCGTGACCGGCACCGGCGAAAGTATCCGCACCGGCGTGCGCACCACCAAGGGCGTAGTGGGCTACGACCTTACCCGCCTGCTGATTGGCTCCGAGGGCACCCTGGCCATCATCACCGAGGCCACCCTCAAGCTGACCCCCTTGCAACCGGCCAGGCGCACCCTGCGCGCCGTGTACCGCAGCATGAGCGGTGCCGCCGCCGCGGTATCGCACATCATGGCCCAGCCCGTGGTGCCCTGTGCCCTGGAGTTCATCGACGGCGCCGCCATCGAGATGGTGCGGCGCTATTCGAACGCCAATTTGCCGGAACAGGCCGGCGCCATGCTCATGATCGAAGTGGATGGCACCGCGGAGGCCATCGAGGCTGCGGCGGACGCCGTCAGTGCCGCAGCCCAAGGCGAGGACCTGGTGGAATTGAGCACGGCGCGCAGCCGGGAAGAAGTGGAAGCCCTGTGGGCCACCCGCAAGGCCCTGTCGCCGGCCCTGCGCAACATCGCGCCGAAGAAGATCAACGAGGACGTGGTGGTGCCGGTGTCGCGCATGGCCGAACTGATCGACGGCCTGCAGGACCTGTCACGGCAACACGGCATTCCCATCGTGAATTTCGGTCATGCCGGCAACGGCAACATCCATGTGAACCTGCTGGTGAACCCGGATGAACCGGCGCAGATGCAGGCGGCGGAACCCTGCCTGGACCAGGTATTCAACCTGGTACTGGCACTGGGCGGCACATTGTCCGGTGAGCATGGCATCGGCCTGGTGAAGCGCGACTTCGTGGCACGCGAGATCGACACCACGACCCTGAACCTGATGCGCGCCATCAAGGACCAGTTCGACCCACGGCACATCCTGAATCCCGGCAAGGGTTTTCCCGACACCTGAGCAGCCAGCAGCGGTGCCCACCATCGTCGGGAGTTCTTAATTTACCAAGCGCCTCCAAACGCGGAGAACGCAGAGATGCGGAGTACACGGAGGTTTTTAAATATAAATGAATGGCACTGACTTAAGCCAAGAACCATCGTCATCCCGGCGCAGGCCCGGGATCCAGACTGCTTTATGGTGGCGGTATTCCTGGATTACTCGCTTCGCTCGCCCTTCGGGCCGCCCCTGCGGGCGTTCAACGCACTCCGTGCTTTTGTCCGGCCTACGCCGGAATGACGAAAATCCTGCAATTCGCCTCAAGTAAGTGCCATCCAAATATAAATAATCTCTGCGTTCTCCGCATCTCTGCGTACTCCGCGTTCTGCAGCGCCGACCCCCACTGATCACACAGCAGCTTACTTCACCACCTTGAGCGAGGGCCGCTTGGGCGGTTCGTCGTCGGGCCCCTCGGGCGGGCCACCGTCCCCCTCTTCCTCCGCGAACACCATGCCGCGGCCGTTTTCACGGGCGTAGATGGCCAGCACGGCGGCAATGGGTACGGAGATGTAGGACGATACGCCGCCGAAACGGGCATTGAATTCCACCCGCTCGTTACTCAGCACCAGCCCCTGGACCGCCTGCGGGCTGATGTTCAGTATGATCTTGCCATCCTGCACGCTCTGACGCGGCACATCGACCCCTTCCTGGGTGGCATCCACCAGCAGGTAGGGGGTCATGTCATTGTCCAGCACCCATTCATGCAGTGCGCGGATCAGGTAGGGACGGCTGGAAGTCATGCGAAAGCTAGGAACGCATTTCGCGCTCGGCGTCCGTCAGGCTGTCCTTGAAGGTTTCGCGGGAGAACATGCGCTTGGCATAGGCCTGCACGGCCTTGGCCTGGGGCGGCAGGTCCACCTTGTAGTGCGGCAGGCGCCAGAGTATGGGCAGAATGCTCGCATCCACCAGAGAGAATTCGTCACTCAGGAAAAAAGGCTTGGCGGCAAAAACCTCGTTGGTGGAGGCAAGACTGTCACGCAGCATCTTACGCGCCTTGGCGGCCGCCTTTTCGCCCTTGGTCTCGATCTCGTTTGCCAGGCTGTACCAGTCCTGCTCGATGCGATAGAGGGCCAGGCGCGCCTTGGCACGCGAGACAGGGTCCACCGGCATCAGCGGCGGATGGGGGAAGCGTTCATCGAGGTATTCCATGATGACGCGCGTGTCGTACAGCACCAGTTCCCGATCCACCAGGGTAGGCACGCTCTGGTAGGGATTCAGGTCGATAAGATCCTCTGGCTTGTTGGCGGGATCGATATTGACGACCTCCACCGTGATTCCCTTCTCGGCAAGCACCACCCGTGCGCGATGACTTTGTGGGTCAACGGCATCTGAAAACAGGGTCATGACCGAACGTCGGTTGGCTATCAAGGCCATCGTGTATTCTCCCGCACCACCTCGCCGTCCGGCATGCCGGACCCGAAGACTCGCGTTGCTCTAGATGCAATCAGCCGTACCAAACGAAACCGCCCCGTGGGCAACGCGCGCATTACCACGACGGGGCGGGCTTTACTGTCGAACATCAATGGATGTCCTTCCAGTATTCCTTCTTCATGAGATAGCTGACCACCAGCAGGACCGCCAGGAACAACAGCACCCAAACGCCCAGGCGTTTGCGTTCCAGCTGCGCGGGTTCGCCAATGTAGGCCATGAAGGCCACCAGGTCGCGCACCGAGCGATCGTACTCCGCGGGGGACAGTGAACCGGGCTTGACCATTTCGTAGCCGGTGATGACGGTGTGGGGATTGCCGTCCTTGTCCACCGTGGTTTCGGTAGTGGCCTTCTTCATGCCTTCCAGCTCCCAGAGTACGTGGGGCATGCCCACACTGGGAAACACTTCATTGTTCACGCCGAACGGGCGGCTCTCGTCGATATAGAAGGTACGCAGGTAAGTATAGAGCCAGTCCACACCACGGGAGCGCGCCACCAGGGTCAGGTCGGGCGGAGGCGCACCGAACCATCTCGTGGCATCTTCACGACTCATGGCAATTTTCATTTGCTCGCCCACCTGGGCGCCGGTGAATACCAGGTTCTCGGCCACCTGTTCGTCCGTCAGGCCAAGGTCGCGGGCCATGCGGTTGTAGCGCTGGTACTGCGCCGAGTGACAACTCAGGCAGTAGTTCACGAACAACTTGGCGCCCCGTTGCAGGGATTCCTTGTTGTGCAGATTGATGTTGGCCTTGTCCAGGGGAATGCTGGGGCCGGCCGCCATGGCCCAAGCGGGAACCAGGGCAATCAACAGGATCAGGATTGTCTTTCTCATTTGCTTGTCACCCTTTCCGGAACCGGCTTGGTCTTGTCCAACTTGGTGTAGATGGGCATGAGCAGGAAGAACAGGAAGTAGATCGTGGTGAAGATCTGCGCCAGGACGGTCTTGCCCGTGGTGGCTGGCTGGGTACCGAGCCAGCCCAGCACGATGAAGGCGACCACAAAGATAGCCACGGCCCACTTGAACAGCGGACCACGGTAGCGGATCGATTTCACCTTGCTGCGATCCAGCCAGGGCAGGAAGAGGAAGATCACAACCGAGGCACCCATCAGGATTACGCCCAGGAACTTGGCGCTCAGCGGACCGATGTCGATGGTGACGGCGCGCAGGATGGCGTAGAAGGGCGTGAAGTACCACACCGGGGCGATATGGGCCGGGGTCTTGAGCGGATCCGCCGGCTCGAAATTCGGTGGCTCGAGGAAATAGCCACCGCCTTCCGGCACGAAGAACACCACGATGGCGAAGAAGATCAGGAACACCACCACGCCCACCAGGTCCTTGACGCTGTAGTAGGGATGGAAGGGAATACCATCCCGCGGGATGCCGTTTTCGTCCTTGTTCTTCTTGATCTCCACGCCGTCGGGGTTGTTGGAACCCACTTCGTGCAGGGCCAGGATATGCGCCACCACCAAGCCGATCAGCACCAGGGGCACGGCGATGACGTGGAAGGCGAAGAAGCGGTTCAGGGTGGCGTCGGAAATCACGTAGTCGCCGCGAATCCACAGCGACAGGCCGTCACCGATGAAGGGGATGGCCCCGAACAGCGACACGATCACCTGCGCGCCCCAGTAGGACATCTGGCCCCAGGGCAGCAGGTAGCCGAAGAAGGCCTCGGCCATCAGGCACAGGAAGATCAGCACACCGAAGATCCAGATCAGTTCACGGGGCTGTTTGTAGGAGCCGTAGATCAGGCCGCGGAACATGTGCAGGTACACCACCAGGAAGAAGGCGGAGGCCCCGGTGGAATGGATGTAGCGGATCAACCAACCCCATTGTACATCGCGCATGATGTACTCGACGGAGGCGAAGGCACGCTCGGCATCCGGCTTGTAGCTCATGGTGAGGAAGATGCCCGACACGATCTGGATGACCAGCACCAGCAGGGCGAGGGAGCCGAAGAAGTACCAGAAGTTGAAATTCTTCGGGGCATAGTACTTGGAGAGGTGATCCTCCCACATGGCGCTCATGGGGAAACGGGCGTCGATCCAACCCAGCAGGCCACCTTGTATCTTAGCTCTGTTACCGCCGGCCATTATGCAACTCCTTCGTCTTCACCGACCAGGATCACGGTGTCGCTTATATAGCGATGGGGGGGTACGACCAGGTTCGTCGGCGCCGGCACCCCGCGGTATACACGACCGGCCAGGTCGAAGGTCGAACCATGGCAGGGACAGAAGAAACCACCCTTCCAGTCGGGACCGAGATCCGCCGGAGCGACTTCGGGACGGAAGCTGGGCGAACAACCCAGGTGGGTGCAGATCCCCACCAGTACCAGGTATTCCGGCTTGATGGAGCGCAACGCGTTGCTGGCGTATGCGGGCTGTTCGGATTCGCTGGAGTCCGGATCGCGCAGGCGATCATCAAGGCCGGGCAGCGCCTCCACCATGGCCGGTGTGCGGCTCACCACCCATACCGGCTTGCCACGCCACTGCACGCGGATCATCTGACCCGGCTCGAGCTTGCTGATATCGGCTTCCACGGGTGCCCCGGCCGCCTTGGCCTTATCACTGGGGAGCATGGAGGTTACGAAAGGAACCGCGACAAAAGCGGCACCGACGGCTCCCACCACGGTAGTGGCGGCGGTCAGGAACCGGCGTCGGCTGGGGTCTGCACCTTGGGTACTCATTCAGCGTTCTCCAAGAGGATGAGTAAAAAAATTGCTGCTGCTGGTGGCTGCCAGCGGGCAAAGCGGCCCGGTAATTCGTAAATTCAGAATATTCTGATTTTCGGCGCCGAAGCCCTATAAACGGCGTAGCTTCCTACAAGTAGGGTTTTAGGTCAAGCCATAATGCATTTATCGGATCATAATCAATACGATGGGCACAATTCCGCGAACTGGCTCAAACCGGGTTGTCGACCTCGATGAAGCGGTGTTCCAGGCCGAAATGCCCCGCCAGGCAGGCCCCCAGCGCCTGCACGCCATAGCGCTCGGTGGCATGGTGGCCGGCGGCGAAATAATGGATACCGCATTCCCGCGCCACGTGTACGGTGGGCTCGGAGATCTCGCCGCTGAGGAAGGCATCCACCCCCTGCGCCACCGCCTGTTCGATGTAGCCCTGGGCCGCGCCGGTGCACCAGGCCAGGCGCTCGATCCGTGCACCGGATCCCGGGATATGCTGTGGCCGACGGCCCAGGCAGCGTTCGATGTGGGCGCCGAAGGCTTCCGCCGTCATGGGGGATTCCGGGACACCGAGGAACAACAGTTGCGGACCGCCGGGCTCACCGGTTCGATCCTGCACGGTCAGGCCCAGGCGTTGTGCCAGCTGGGCGTTGTTGCCCACGGTGGCGTGGGCATCGAGCGGCAAGTGATAGGCAATCAGGCTGATATCGTGCTGTAGCAACAGGCGCAGCCGTCGCTGCTTCATGCCCGTGATGCGTGCATCCTCGCCCTTCCAGAAATAGCCATGATGCACCAGCAGGGCATCGGCGTCGGCCTCGAGGGCCGCCTCGATCAGCGCCAGGCTGGCGGTCACGCCACTCACCAGTCGCCGTACCTCACCGCGTCCCTCCACCTGCAGGCCATTGGGGCAGTAGTCCCGGAAACTGGCCGCATCCAGGTACTGGTCGCAGTACTGCACGAGTTCCTTGAGCGAAGTCATGCGCCGCAGTCTATTGGGTTTGCCGTCCGCACGCCAGACGGATGGCGTGCGGACGCCAAGGTTAGACCAGACCCACCCCGGCGCAGTAGAATGGAAAATCTTCCTTCATCACCCAGCCGGCACCGTCCATGCAGTTCTACAAGACCCTGTCCTTCCTCATGCAAGCCATCACCATCGGCCTGGCCATCGCCTTCGTGGTAGTGCTCATGAAACCGGAGTGGATACAGCAGGGGCAGGAGCGGGCCGTGGAGATCCACGAAATCAGTCGCCCCGCACCGGCGCCGGGAACGCCTGCCATGACAAGCGGCCCGGTGTCCTATGCCGATGCGGTCACCATCGCCGCGCCCGGCGTGGTGAACATCCATACCGCCAAGCTGGTCACCACCCGCAGTCATCCCCTGCTTGACGACCCTTTCTTCCGCCACTTCTTCGGTAACCAGTTCGGCACCCCGCGACAGCAGGTGCAGACCAGCCTGGGGTCCGGCGTCATTTTCAGCGCCCAGGGACTGGTGCTGACCAACCATCATGTCGTCAGCGGCGCCGATGAAATCCAGATCATGCTGCGTGATGGTCGCAGTGCCCAGGCGGAAGTGGTGGGCGTGGACCCCGATACCGACCTGGCGGTGCTGCGCGTCGGCCTGGACAATCTCCCCGCCATGACCATCGGCGCCTCGGAACAGATGCGCATCGGCGATGTGGTCCTGGCCATCGGCAATCCCTTCGGTGTCGGCCAGACGGTCACCCTCGGCATCATCAGCGCCACCGGCCGCAACCAGCTCGGCATCAACACCTACGAAGATTTCATCCAGACCGATGCCGCCATCAACCCCGGCAATTCCGGTGGCGCACTGGTCAACGCCCACGGCGAGCTGGTGGGCATCAACACCGCCATTTATTCCCGCACCGGCGGCTCGCAGGGCATCGGCTTCGCCATCCCCGTCGAACTGGCAAAGGACGTACTGCAGCAGATCGTGGAAAAGGGCCGGGTGGTGCGTGGCTGGCTGGGTATCGAGGCCCAGGATCTCACCCCGGCGCTGGCGGAATCCTTCCGCCTGAAAAGCCTGCGTGGGACGGTGGTGGCCGGCATCCTGCGCGGTGGGCCGGCGGACCTGGCCGGCCTGCGGCCGGGCGATGTCATCACCCGGCTCAATGATCGGGACATTGCCAATGCCCGCGAAGCCATGAACCGCATTGCACGTCAGGCGCCGGGCAGCCGCTTGCAGATCGAGGGGATACGCGAGGGCAAGCCCTTCACCCTGGAAGCCGAGGTGGGGGAACGCCCGCCGGCGCAGCAGCGGCAGCAGTGATGTTTACTCTCACTATCATACCGGTTGCGAACTGACACCCCTCACCCGTCATGCCGGCGAAGGCCGGTATCCAGATTTACGGCATGGATGCCGGCATTCGCCGGCATGACGGGATTCATGGTATGACGGGGCATGGATACCGGCCTGCACCGGTATGACATCTGGATTCAGAGTGCCGTCCCCAGCACCCGCAGGAAAGCCTCATTCTCCTCCGGCTTACCCACCGTCACGCGCAGGCAATCGGCGAGCACACCGCCGGCACCGGACAGGTTCTTGATCAACACGCCCTGCTCCTTGAGCGCGTCGAACAGTTCCTGGCCGCGCCCGGTCGGCACCCGGAACAGGATGAAGTTGGCATCGCTAGGAAAGACCTCCAGGCCCGGCAATTCCTCCAAGGCAGCCAGCAGCGTAGCGCGATCGGTGCGGATCATTCGTGCCTGCTCCTCCAGTACCTCCACATGGCGCAGGGCGAACTCACCGCTGGCCTGGGTCAGCACGTTGATGTTGTAGGGCAGGCGCGTCTTGTCGATCTCCCCCAGCCAGCCGGGAGCACCGATCAGCAGGCCGAGGCGCAGACCCGCCAGCCCCATCTTGGAGACGGTGCGCAACACCAACAGGTTGTCATAGTGCCCCAGACGTTCCAGGAAGGAGGCATCGGTGAAGGGCGCATAGGCCTCGTCCACCACCACCAGGCCGGGCGCGGTGTTGAGAATGGCTTCGATATCGTCCGCGCGGAACAGGTTGCCGGTCGGGTTGTTGGGGTAGGCGAGAAAGATCACTGCGGGTTGGTGCGTCTCGATCGCCGCTCCCATGGCCGCCATGTCGAGTTGGAACTCGCCGTCCAGCGGCACCCCCACGTAGTCCATGCCCACCAGGGTGGCGATCATGCGGTACATGACGAAGCTGGGTTCGGGCGCCAGTACCACGCGGCCCGGTTGGGCTACCGCCAGGGCGATCATCTGGATCAACTCGTCGGAACCGTTGCCGAGCAGGATCTCCATGTCCGCCGGCACCTGCATGCAGGCACGCAGACGCTCTTTGAGCTGACTCGCGCCAGGATCGGGATAGCGGTTGAGGCTGACCTCACGCAGGGTGTCCAGCCAGGCCTCGATCATCCATTGCGGCCAGGTATAGGGGTTTTCCATGGCATCCAGCTTGATACAGT
>DATHUT010000421.1:0-4552 GCA_035462005.1 Gammaproteobacteria bacterium
ATCCCACTTTATCCACAGGACGCGCACAGCTTGACCGATGTCTTATGCGCCTGTTTATGATTCATATAACCCACTGAAATTAAAGGTAAAATAACGGTTATCCCCAGCTTCCTCCGGGACTAGTAGTTGTAACAACCAAAAGAAACCTTAAAGAGCAAACATCAATAATTTTTATTTTCTTTCACACACGAACCACGACGGATCGCCATGAAATTCCAGATTCAACGCGAAACACTCCTCAAACCCTTGCAGCAGGTCATCGGTGTGGTGGAGCGACGCCAGACCCTGCCGGTCTTGGGCAATGTGCTGGTCAATGCCAGTGCCACAGGTCTCGAACTCACCGCCACCGACCTGGAAGTGGAACTGCAGGCCCGGGTAGGGCTGGAGGTAGAAGAACCCGGTGAGATCACCATCCCGGCACGCAAGCTGTTCGACATCTGCCGGACCTTGCCGGAGGGGGTGAACATGAGCATCTCCCTCAAGGACGATCGCATCCTGGTGCAGGGTGGGCGTAGCCGTTTCACCCTCGCCACCCTGCCCGCCTCCGAGTTTCCCCTGGTGGAGCCCATGGCCGGCTCGCGCCAGTTTGCCGTGGCGCAGCGGGATTTCCGCGAACTCATCGAGCGCACCCACTTTTCCATGGCCCAGCAGGATGTCCGGTATTACCTGAATGGCCTGATGCTGGAACTGAACCCCGACTCCGTGCGGGCAGTGGCCACCGATGGTCACCGCCTGGCCCTGAGCGACATGACCGCCAGTGTGGACGGCGCCGAGGGGCAGCAGGTGATCGTACCCCGCAAAGGCATCCAGGAACTGGTGCGGCTGCTGGATGACAGCGATGTACAGGCCCAGGTGGAGATCGGCAGCAATCACATCCGCGTTTCCACCCCGGAACTGCGCTTCACCTCCAAGCTCATCGATGGCCGTTTCCCCGACTACCAGCGGGTTGTGCCCAAGGGTGGCGACAAGCAGGTGCTGGCCGACCGCGAGTCCCTGCGCCAGGCCCTGACCCGCACCTCAATCCTGTCCAACGAGAAATACCGGGGTATTCGCCTGAACCTGGCTCCGGATGTGCTGCGTATCCAGGCCCATAACCCGGAGCAGGAGCAGGCCGACGAGGAACTGGAAGTGGAATACCAGGGTGCGGCCCTGGAGATCGGTTTCAATGTGACCTACCTGCTCGATGCCCTGGCGGCCCTGCGCACCGGCCAGGTGGAACTGATCCTCAGCGATTCCAACAGCAGCTGCCTGATCCAGGAACCCGGCACGACACGGTGCCAGTATGTGGTGATGCCGATGCGGTTGTAGTCTTTTTTGGGATTGGAGTTGCGGAACGCAGAGAACGAGGAGTTAAAGAGGACGCTGACTATTAAAATGGTTTTAGTTTTGCGGTTAAGCGCTCTACTGAGTGATAAATTGCTGTGAAAGCCACAAACAAACCCGCTACAACTAAAAAACCACGAGACTGAATTTTATAGGACATCCAATTTTCTGGATTTCCGTTTGGCGGCTCAATGCCCGTAACAGCCAATCACAATAATCTTTCTCTGCGTTCTCTGCGTTCCGCAACTCCGTCCCCAAAACCCCTCAAACCTCAAAGCCACCCCCCGCCATGCCCCTCTCCCGCCTAGACATCCAGGATTTTCGCAACCTCGCCACGGCGCGCCTCGACTTCTCCCCTCGCTGTAACCTGATCACCGGGGAAAATGCCGCCGGCAAGACCAGCCTGTTGGAGGCCATCCATGTGCTGGCCCGGTTGCGCTCCTTCCGCACCCAACGCCTGGAAACCCTGATCCGCGAGGGTTGTGAGGCCTTCCAGCTGGTGGCCCGGCTGGAGGAAGCGGGTCGCAGCCTGCCCGTCGGGCTGCGCAGGGGTCGCAAGGAACTGGATATTCGCCTGGGGGGCGCACCGGTGCGGCGGGTCTCGGATCTGGCGGCCCATTTTCCCCTGGTGATCATTACCGCGGATCTGCACCGGGTCCTGGAGGAAGGCCCAAAGTACCGGCGCCAGTTCCTGGATTGGGGATTGTTTCACGTGGAACCGGAGTTCCATGCCACCTGGCGCCAGTACGCCCAAGCCCTGAAGCAACGCAATGCCTGCCTGCGACAGGGCTTAGCGGAGACCCAGGTACGGATCTGGGATGCGCCCCTGCTGGCGTCCGGTGGCCGCATCCACGAAATGCGTTGTACCTATATAAAGGAGTTGGAACCACTGTTCGCCCACCAGGCGGAACGGATCCTGGGCCTGACTCCCCTGGCCCTGCGCTACGACCCAGGCTGGGCCCAGCGGCTGGACTACCCGGCGGCGCTGGCCGAGGCCCTGGTCCGGGATCGCGAGCAGGGCCAGACCCGGGTCGGCCCGCACCGGGCCGATCTGCAGTTCCTGCAGGGAGACCAGGATGTTCGGGACCGCCTCTCCCGGGGCCAGCAGAAACAACTGCTCGTCGCCCTGCTGCTGGCCCAGGCGGAGCTACTGCTCCGGCGCCGGGATCAAATCTGCCAGTTCCTGGTGGACGATCTTCCGGCGGAGCTGGATGCGGAGCACCAGGCCCGCGTGCTGGCGCAGTTGCGCCAACTGGGGTCACAGGTCTTCATTACCGCCATCGATGACACTGCATTGGACTTGCGTGATTGGCCGGAACCGGCACGGTTTCACGTGGAACACGGTGTGGTGCGGGAAGTGGTATAATCGCGCCTTTGTAGGCTGGCTTTCAGCGGGTGGGAGGATTCCCCGCCCACAAGGATACGGATATGAGCTACGATTCCTCGAATATCAAGGTATTGAAAGGCCTGGACGCGGTGCGCAAACGCCCGGGTATGTACATCGGTGACACCGATGACGGTACCGGCCTGCATCACATGGTGTTCGAGGTGGTGGATAACTCTATCGACGAGGCCCTGGCCAATTACTGCTCGGAGATCTCCGTCACCATCCATGCGGATGGGTCCGTGTCGGTGAAGGACGACGGCCGCGGCATCCCCGTGGACATCCACCCGGAGGAGGGCCGTTCCGCCGCCGAGGTCATCATGACCGTACTCCACGCGGGCGGGAAGTTCGACGACAATTCCTACAAAGTATCTGGCGGCCTGCACGGCGTGGGCGTGTCCGTGGTTAACGCGCTCTCGGAACGGCTGCAGCTCACCATCTGCCGCGACGGTAAGGAATACACCCAGGAATACCGTATGGGGGAGCCCCAGGCGCCGCTGGCGGTTACCGGCACTGCGGAAGGCTCCGGCACCGAGATCCGCTTCCTGCCCAGTGCTGAAATCTTCGGTGGCGACCGCGAGTTCCACTATGACATCCTCACCAAGCGCCTGCGCGAGCTGTCCTTCCTGAATTCTGGGGTACGCATCAAGATTACAGATGAGCGTAACGACAAGCAGGATATATTTGAATATCAAGGTGGTATCCGCTCCTTCGTGGAGCATCTGAACCGCAACAAGACCCCGCTACATCCCCAGGTGTTCTACATGGTCACCCAGAAGGACGGCATCGGGGTCGAGCTGGCCATGCAGTGGAACGACTCTTATCAGGAAAATATCTTCTGCTTTACCAACAACATCCCCCAGCGTGACGGCGGCACCCACCTGGCCGGGTTCCGTGGCGCCCTGACCCGCACCCTCAACCAGTACATGGAAAGCGAGGGCATCGCCAAGAAGGCCAAGGTGGGCACCACCGGTGATGATGCCCGCGAGGGCCTGACGGCGGTATTGTCGGTGAAGGTGCCTGATCCCAAGTTTTCCTCCCAGACCAAGGACAAGCTGGTGTCCTCGGAGGTGAAGGCCACGGTGGAATCCACGGTGGCGGAAAACCTGTCGAACTACCTGCTGGAAAACCCCAGCGATGCAAAAGCCATTACCGCCAAGATCATCGAAGCGGCGCGGGCTCGCGAGGCGGCGCGCAAGGCCCGCGAAATGACCCGCCGCAAGGGCGCCCTGGACATCGCCGGCCTGCCAGGCAAGTTGGCGGACTGCCAGGAGCGCGACCCTTCCCTGTCCGAACTCTACCTGGTGGAGGGTGACTCCGCCGGTGGTTCCGCCAAGCAGGGCCGCGACCGTCGCACCCAGGCCATCCTGCCCCTCAAGGGCAAGATCCTCAATGTGGAGAAGGCCCGCTTCGACAAGATGCTGTCCTCGGCTGAAGTGGGCACCCTGATCACTGCCCTGGGTTGTGGTATCGGCCGCGAGGAATTCAATATCGACAAGCTGCGCTACCACCGCATCATCATCATGACCGATGCCGATGTGGACGGCTCCCACATCCGTACCCTGCTGCTGACCTTCTTCTACCGCCAGATGCCCGCACTGATCGAGGCCGGCTACATCTATATTGCCCAGCCGCCCCTATACAAGGCAAAAAAAGGCAAGCAAGAACAATATGTTAAGGATGATGCCGCACTCCAGGCCTACCTGCTGTCGGCGGCCCTGGACAAGGCCGTGCTGTACCTGAACCCTGAATCCCCCCTCACCGGCCCCGGCCTGGAGACCCTGGCCCACCAATATATGGGGGTGGCCGCCGCCATCCAGCGCATGGCGCGCCGCTATCATCACC
>DATHUT010000422.1:0-6749 GCA_035462005.1 Gammaproteobacteria bacterium
ACCAACCATCAGGAAGCCGCCCAGGAAGCTGAAGTCCTTGCGGGTGGTCAAGGCGTAGCCGGACAGGCCCAGGAAGATGGCGCCGGTGCCGCCCATGGCGGTCATGACGATCTGGGAACCACCGGGGATGGACAGGTAGGCACTGATGATCGGACCGAGGGTTAGGCCCATGAAGCCGGTCAGCGCGAACACGAACAGCACGCCCAGACCGCTGTTGCGGAACTTGGTGGTCAGGAACAGCAGGCCGAAGTAACCCACCAGGGTGATGAGCAGGCCCGGGTGGGGCAGGTTGAGGGCAACGGACAACCCTGCCGTCGCCGCGCTGAACAGCAGGGTCATGGACAACAGGATATAGGTGTTGCGAATGACGCTGTTGGTCGCCAGGACCGATTCCTGCGAGCGTGCAATGGTGCGTCCCATCGTATTCATTGGTGTAGAGCCTCCCCGAAAGTATTCACGTTTAATTGCGCCCCGGCAGATTCCGGTAGTCACGCAGAGTGTGACCCTGGCGCATATCAGGAGTTCAGCATATCGGGTTGATCCCGAAACAGCAACCACGACAAGCTCTTGGAATTCAGGCATTTCCAGGTAGACAGGCTGGATATTAGTGGGGGCTTTCGGGTATGCTTGCCGCCTTCCGGAGAGGTGGCTGAGCGGTTGAAAGCACTGGTCTTGAAAACCAGCGAGGATGCGAGTCCTCCCAGGGTTCGAATCCCTGCCTCTCCGCCAAATTTTCCTCCCGCGCCCCGGCCCTCCTCGTCCTTCCCGTTCCCCGGCATGGCTGCAAACGTCCAGGCTCTTCGTGCCCGGGGTTTTCCGTATGTGACCGTTTGATCTACATCAATTACTATGTCAGTACTGCAAGCCCAGTATGGTGCCTGGGATATGTGAACGAGCGCGGGAGAGGAGTGCTGCATGGATCTTGCCGATGCCATGACAACCGGAGGCACCAGACATTCGGAATCGGCCGGACCCGGTCTCGAGGCCGAGGCCCTGGCCTGCCGGCGTGGTGATCGTCTGCTGTTCTCGGGACTCGATTTTGCGCTTTCCGATGGAGAGGCGCTGCAAGTCGAGGGCCACAATGGCAGTGGCAAAACCAGTCTGCTGCGCATGCTGTGCGGCCTCAGCCGACCCACCGCTGGCGAGGTCCGTTGGCGGGGCCGGTCCATCGATCGCGTGGGCGAGGAGTTCAATACCGACCTTCTCTATATCGCCCACCAGAACGGGATCAAGGAAGAACTTACCGGGCTGGAGAATCTCGCGCTTTTCGCGCGTCTGCGCGGCGAGACGCCTGCACTGGACGCCTGCCTCGATGCCCTGGCGCGGATGGGCCTGGCGGGGTTGCAGGAGCTGCCGGCCGCCATGCTCTCCCAGGGGCAACGGCGTCGGCTCGCGCTCAGCCGTCTGTTGCTCAGCCGCGCCCCCCTGTGGATTCTCGATGAACCCTTCGCCGCCCTCGACCGCAAGGCCGTGGCGCTGGTGCGGGACACCATCGAGCGTCATCTCGCCGGCGGCGGTGTACTGGTTATGGTCACTCATCAGGACGAACCCATCGCGGCGCCACTGCGTCACGTGCGGGTCGGGGCGGGATGACAGCCGGGCATGACATCGATCCTGTGGGCGGTACTCAAACGCGATTTGTCACTGGTCATGCGCCGGCGCCAGGATATTGTGACGGCGGTGGCCTTCCTCGTCATCGTGGTGACCCTGTTTCCCCTGGCGGTGAGCCCGGAGCAGTCCGTGCTGCGGGAGATCGCCCCTGGCGTGGTATGGGTGGCGGCATTGCTCGCCACCCTGCTGACCCTGGAACGCCTGTTCGGGGACGATTATCGCGACGGGACGCTGGAGCAGTTACTGCTGCTACCCGCACCGCTGACGCTGGTGGTCCTGGTCAAGCTTGCCGCCCACTGGCTGGTGACCGGCCTGCCCCTGGTGCTGGTTTCACCCTTGCTGGGCATGCAGCTCGGCCTGGCGGCAAGCGAAATCGGCATCCTGTTCATCACCCTGCTGCTGGGCACTCCGATCCTGACTCTGGTCGGTGCCATCGGCTCGGCGCTGACCCTGGGGGTGCGCGGTGGCGGCGCCCTGGTGGTAGTGCTCATGGTGCCCCTGTACGTGCCGGTGCTGATCCTCGGCGCCGGGGCCGTGGCCCTGGCGTCGGACGGGGCGGGCGTACAGGCCCACCTGTCGCTGATGGGGGCGCTGCTGGCACTGGCGCTGCCGCTGGCACCCTGGGCGACGGCGGCCGCCTTGCGCATCTCGGTCCAATGAGCGGGGAGGCTGCATCATGACGGACAAAGCCATCCGCTGGATGAAATACGCCTCTCCGCGAAACTTCTATTTCCTGGCCGGCCGCCTGGTGCCCTGGTTCGGGTGGGCGGCGGTGGTGTTCGCCATTATCGGCCTGTACGTGGGGTTTTTCATCGCGCCGAGCGATTATCAGCAGGGCGACAGCTACCGGATCATGTTCATCCATGTGCCCGCCGCCTGGATGTCCATGTTCCTCTACCTGTTGATAGCGGCGTATGCTTTCATCAATGTGGTGTGGCGCATCAAGATGGCCGATGTGATGGCGCGCTCCCTGGCACCCACCGGTGCCATGTTCACCTTTCTGGCGCTCTGGACCGGGGCGCTGTGGGGCAAGCCCACCTGGGGCACCTACTGGGTTTGGGATGCGCGGCTGACTTCCGAGCTGCTCCTGTTGTTCCTGTATCTTGGCTACATTGGCCTGCACAACGCCATTGACGATCGCGAACGTGCGGCCCGTGCCGCTTCATTATTGGCCATGGTGGGCGCCGTCAATGTGCCTATCATCTATTTTTCCGTACAGTGGTGGAACACCCTGCATCAGGGCGCATCCATTTCCGTTACCGGTGCGCCGACCATGGCCTGGAGCATGTTCACGGCACTGATCGCCCTGGCCCTGGCAAGCTGGATGTACAGCATCGCCGTGGTGCTCATCCGCGCCCAGGCCGAGACACTGAAGCGGGAACGTTTCGCTGCCTGGGTGTCAGAGGTGGTGGAGGATGACGGTGGGAGTTGATGGCATGCTGGAATTTTTCTCCATGGGCGGCTATGCGCTCTACGTGTGGGGATCCTACGGTGCGGCCGCGCTGTTGATCCTGGTGGAAGTCTTTTTGTCCATGCGCAACCGGAAGTCTCTGGTGGCGCAACTGCGGCGCACCCTCGCGTCGCTTGAGAGGGTCGAGCCATGAAGCAGCGTCACAAGCGATTGGCCTTTATCACCGCAGCCCTGGCGGGCCTGGTCGTGGCCAGCGCCCTGGTCCTGAACGCCTTCCAGGATAACCTGGTGTTCTTCTTTACCCCCTCGGAGGTGCTGGCCCGGGAGGCGCCCCTCGATCGCACCTTCCGCATCGGCGGCATGGTGCAGGAGGGCAGTGTGCGCCGTGATCCGGAAAGCATCCGGGTGCACTTCGTGGTCACGGACGGGGTCGCGCGGCTGCCGGTATTCTACGATGGCATTCTCCCGGACCTGTTCCGGGAGGGGCAGGGCGTGGTCGCCCAGGGCACCCTCGCCGGTGATGGCATCTTCCGGGCCTCCACGGTCCTGGCCAAACATGACGAGAATTACATGCCGCCAGAAGCCGCCGAGGCCATGATGCGGGCGCGTCGGGATCTGCCACCCGAATCCCTTGCCACCGACACTGGCCCCGCCAGCGGAGATTACTAATGTATGCCGAGCTGGGACAGGTCGCCCTCGCGCTGGCGCTCTCCCTGGCGCTGGTGCAGGCCATTCTGCCTATCGTCGGCGCGGCGCGCGGCAACCTTGCCTGGATGCGCATCGCCCCCTATGCGGCCATGGGCCAGTTCTTCATGGTGGCCCTGGCCTTCGCCTGCCTGGTCGCGGCCTTCGTCAGCAGTGATTTTTCCGTCAAGTACGTAGCCAGTCATTCGAACCTGGCCCTGCCGACCTATTACAAGGTGACGGCGGTCTGGGGTGGGCACGAGGGTTCGCTGTTGTTGTGGGTGCTGATGCTGTCCGGTTGGGGTGTGGCCGTAAGTCTTGGTTCGCGCAGCCTGCCCCTGACCATGACGGCCCGCGTGCTGGGGGTGATGGGCCTGGTGAGCCTGGGCTTTCTCGCCTTCATGATCTTCACCTCCAACCCCTTCGACCGGCTATTGCCTGCTCCCCTGGACGGGCGTGATCTCAACCCGTTGCTGCAGGACCCCGGGATGATCTTCCACCCGCCGCTGCTCTACATGGGCTACGTGGGTTTCTCGGTGACCTTCGCCTTCGCCATTGCCGCGCTGCTCGGCGGCCGCCTGGACGCCGCCTGGGCGCGCTGGTCGCGTCCCTGGGCCGCCGTGGCCTGGGCCTTTCTCACCTTCGGCATCGGCCTGGGCAGCTGGTGGGCCTACTACGAACTGGGCTGGGGTGGCTGGTGGTTCTGGGACCCGGTGGAGAATGCTTCCTTCATGCCCTGGCTCACCGGCACCGCGCTGTTGCATTCCCTGGCGGTGAGCGAGAAGCGCGGCAGCTTCAAGAGCTGGACCGTGATGCTGGCCATCCTCACCTTTGCGCTCACGCTGCTGGGCGCCTTCCTGGTGCGCTCCGGGGTAATCACCTCGGTGCACGCCTTTGCCACCGATCCGGAGCGGGGCGTGTTCCTGCTGGCCTTCCTGGCGCTAAGCACCGGGCTTTCGCTGGCCCTCTATGCCTGGCGCGCGCCGAAGGTGGGCATGGGGGGCAGTTTTGCCGCCTACTCGCGCGAGTCGTTGCTGCTGTCCAATAACGTGCTGCTGGTGGTGGCCATGCTCGCGGTCATGCTTGGCACCCTGTACCCATTGGCCATGGACGCCCTGGGCCTGGGCAAGATCTCCGTGGGCCCACCCTATTTCGAACGCGTCTTCGCGCCCATCATGATGCCGCTGCTGTTCCTCATCGGCCTGGGTTCGCAGACGCGCTGGAAACAGGACGACCCGACGATGCTGCTGTGGAAGCTGCGCTGGCTGCTGCTGGCCAGCCTGGTGATCGGCGGGCTGTGGCCCTTCGCCGTGGGCCGCTGGTCCCCCCTGACCAGTGGCAGTCTCATGATCGCAGCCTGGATCGGCCTGACCGTGTTGCGGGATGTCATCACCCGGCTGCGTGGCAACGTCGGCCATCGTGGCCTGGCGGCGCGCCTCGGAAGTCTCAAGCCATCCTACCTCGGCATGCAGATGGCGCACACGGGCATAGCCGTGTTCCTGGTGGCGGTGGCCATGGTCATGAGCTACGAGGAGGAGCACGACGTGCGTTTGGTCCCGGGCGAGAGCGTCGAGGTCAGTGGCTATGATTTCCGCTTCCAGGGTACCAGCCGGGTTCAGGGGCCGAACTACAGCGCCGAGCGTGGCGTGGTGGAGGTCAGTCGTAATGGCCGGGTGTTCACTACCCTGTACCCGGAGAAACGCCACCATCCCGGCCAGGAGATGCCCATGACAAAGGCCGCCCTGGATCGGGGATTGTTCCGTGACCTGTATGTTTCCCTGGGGGATCCCCTGGGCGGGGGTGCCTGGGTGGTCCGCGTTTACTACAAGCCCTACATGACCTGGATGTGGAGCGGCTGCCTGTTGATGGTGTTCGGTGGCCTGCTGGCTGCCGCCGACCGGCGCTATCGCCTCGCCAGTACCCGGCGCGTGGCGCCATCGGTCGGCACGACCTCGACCTCGCCGGCCGGAGGAACGTAGGATGCTGCGCCTGATCGTCTCATTCATCGTCTTTGGCCTGCTGGTCCTGCTGTTGTGGGCGGGCCTGGGTATGAATCCCCGGGAGCTTCCGTCCCCGCTGGTGGGGCGGCCCGCGCCGGTCTTCGAACTGCCGGAATTGATGGATAGAGACAGCCGTTTCCAGCACCAGGCCTTGCGCGGACAGGCGAGCCTGTTCAACGTCTGGGCCTCCTGGTGTGTTTCCTGTCGTGCCGAGCATGGCCTGCTGATGGAGCTGGCCCGTGCCGGTGTGCCCATCTACGGGCTCAACTACAAGGATACCCGGACGGACGCTATCGCCTACCTGAGACAGGGTGGTAATCCCTACCGCGCCATCGGCTTCGACGAGGCGGGGCAGGTGGGGATCGACTGGGGGGTCTACGGCACTCCGGAAACCTTTGTCATCGGTCCCGATGGGGTGATCCGCTACAAGCACGTGGGGCCGCTCTCGCGCCGCGTGCTGACGGAGACGATCCTGCCGCTGCTGCAATCCCTCGATGGAGCAAGCTCATGAGGCAACTGCTCGCGTGCCTGCTGATCTGGGTGGCCATGCCCCTTGCCGCCATCCCGGTGGGCACACCCCTGGAATTCGCAACCCCGGCCCAGGAGGAGCAGTACCAGACACTGATCCGGGAGCTGCGCTGCACCGTATGCCAGAACCAGTCCCTGGTGGATTCCAACGCCGGCCTGGCCCGGGATCTGCGGCGTAACATCTACCAGATGACCCGCGCGGGCCAGGACCGGGAACAGATCACCGAATTCATGGTGAGCCGCTACGGGGATTTCGTGCTCTACCGGCCGCCGCTGCAGCCCAACACCTACCTGCTTTGGTTTGGCCCCTTCCTGTTCCTGCTGGTCGGTGTGCTGGTGCTGGTGGCGGTGATCGGACGCCAGCGTCGCGCCCTCGACAAGGAACTGAGCGCCGAGGAACGCGCCCGCCTGGCTGAACTCAAGGGGGAACGGCCATGAACACGGTGACCCTCGTATTCTGGGGGCTCGCCCTGTTGCTGACCGCAGGCGCGGTGCTGCTCCTGCTATTGCCCTTG
>DATHUT010000423.1:0-4429 GCA_035462005.1 Gammaproteobacteria bacterium
GACCCTACGAGGCGGCCCTGAAAGGGCATCGCCTGCATGATGCCAGGCAGCCCATCGAGATCCTGCGCACCATCCACAGCTTCGACCCCTGTATCGCCTGCGCCGTGCATGTATCCGACGCGGAAGGGGAGGAACTGGTGCAACTGAAGGTATGTTGAGACATTTTGAGCCGAAACCACGTTCCGCATCCATGGGCGGCCGGTACGGATGGCGAAATCCCGTCCTCTTCCCCCGGTTCTCTACCGGCCATTCATCGTCTATGGTTTATAAGGACTGACTCTATCGGGAGAAGGCATATGGACGTTGAACAGGCAATGCTGGATCCAGCCGGCCACTATCAGGCACCGGCCGAGGTGCTGGATGATCGGGATCTCAGTCGTGAGGAAAAGATCAAGGTGCTGCGCCGTTGGGAATATGACGCGCGCGAACTGGAGGTGGCCGAGGAGGAAAACATGGGCGGCGGACCACCGGACCTGCTCGACGAGGTGCTGACGGCCCTGCGGCAGCTGGATGCGCAGGCGGACATGGAGCATCGGCCTCCAACCAAACAGGGCGGGGCTTGAGCTCGATGTCGCGAGCCGCTGTCTCTGATCCAGGTCTCAGGGAAGGTAGAGGGTAAAGCGACCACCGCCGTCGATGCCATCATTGGTGGTGGTGATGTAACCGCATCGATCCTTGTGGTGGTGCATGCGCGCGATGGTGGCGGTGAAATACAATCCCAGACCGGTGCTGCCATTGCGGATATCGATATCCGCAGGTGCCTGGCCTGCGCCATGCAACATGGTGGCGGGATATCCGCCGCCGTTTTCCTCGATGAATATCGCCGTGTAGCCGTCTTCCCGACGGGCGCCGATACGGATCCGGTCACGGGTGTACTTGAAGGCATTGTTGACCACGCTGTTGAGGATGCTGCTGATCAACTCACGATCGAGGAAGCACAACAGGTCCTCTTCGCAATCCATTTCCAGTTCGATACCCTTCAGAGCCAGCAGGCCTTCATTTTCCAGGTAACATTCCTCCAGCAGTTCACTGACGTCCTGTTCGGAAATGTTCAGGGAGTAATGATCGCTCTCGATGCGGTACAGCGTCAGGATCTGGATGAGGTTGCTGTTGAGACGCTTGCCCTCATAGCGCAGCTGGCTGAACATCTGTTGTGATGCGCAGCCGGCGTTGCCACACTGTTCCGTGATCTGGTCCAGGGCGCCAACCACCATGCTCAGGGAGTTTTTCATGTCATGGACGGTATTGGCAAGGACGAGGGAGAAATCCAGGGAGGGGGCTTGTTCGGACATGATGGGCTCTCGTGATGGTGGCGCCGGGCGGCTCATTGCAGGCTGGCCGCCAGTCCCTGGCATTTTGCCAGCAGGCGGTTGCGGAGTTCGGTGTATTGGGTGCTGTCCCGCGCGGCCTGCAGGCAGGCTAGTGCGGCTTCCAGCCGGGGTCGGGTGGCTTCGGTCTCACCCATCAAGGTGATGAGTGACTGGGCAGTATTCAGGTTGACGATGGGATTGCGGGGCATGCCCCGGACCGCCTGCTGGAACAGCTCGACGGCCTCTCCAGTCTTGCCTTCCTTGAGCAGCTTGACTCCCTGGTTGTTAATACGGACGATTTCACCACTGGTCTTTTCCACCAGCTCCTTGCCTTCCTCTTCCGCGCCCGCTTCCCGATACAAGCGGGTGAGTTGCTCCAATACCTGCTGGTCCTCGTGGTGATTTTTCACCACCTGGCAGGCCAGTGTATTCGCCATTTCCTTGTCGCCATGCTGCAGGCACAGACGTGCGAGATCGAGCCCGATCTCGGTGGTGACGGTGGTCTCCTCGCGGTTGCAGGTTTGCAAGGCCTGTTCCAGCAGTTCCTGGCTGCGCTTTTCGTTACCCATGGCCTTTTGGATATGGCTTTCCACCACGGTGGCGCCGAGCGCGGCCTGGGGGTCATTGGGGAACACATGCTTGATGGCATCGGCGACTTTCAGTGCCTCCTTGGCGGAATCGTTTCCCACCAGCACCTTGGCCAGTTCCGTGTAGTCGCTGGCCTGGCGCAGGGCGGACGTCTTGCCGATGCGAACGGCCTTGCGGCGAGCCGACTCCGCCACTGCGTAGTCCTGATTGCGTTGGGATATCTCGCCCAGTGCACGCTGCCGAAGCAGGGATTTTCCCGAGCGCTCCACTGCCTTGAGCAGGGTTTGCTGGGCCTCGCCCAGGTTTCCCATGCGTTCCTGTACCCGCGCCAGCCAGTCATAGGCGGCCACGAATGCCTGGTTCTGGTCGATCAGGCCGGAAAAGCGCTGGCAGGCTTCGGTGAACTGCTCACGGTGAAAATGAATACGTCCCAGGTCGAACAGCACCCAGGACAGTTCACGTTCCTCGAGCACGGCATTACAGAGGGTTTCGGCTTCGTCGTAGTCGCCCAGGCGCAGCAGCAAGTCGCTTTTCATCTTCAACAGATCGAAGCGGTAGCGGCTGTTCAGGGCCAATTGCTCGTCGATCAGGGCCAGGGCCTTACCGGGCTGACCCTTGTCCAGGGAACGGTTGATGGCCCGGAAAACATCCTTTTTCTCAAGAAGTTTCTGCAATCGCACCTGCAGAACCGACTTGGTGACCGGCTTGGACAGGTATGCATCGGGCTGATGTTCCAAGGCACCCATGACCATCTGGGTGGTGTTTTCCGCGGTCACCATGACGAAGGCAGTGGTGAAGGGCAGCAATTCACGATGCTTGGCTTCCTCCAGCACCTGCTGACCATCCTTGCCTTCACCGAGGTTGTAGTCGCAAAGCACGATATCGAATCGGCCGCGCGTCAGCAGTTCAATCGCTTCCTCGCCGTTGCGGGCTTGCTCCACTTGCTGGGCGCCGAAGGCCGTTACCATGCCGCGCATGAGCGAGCGCATGTCCGGAAAGTCATCGACGATGAGAATGCGTTTTCCGGACAGATTCCAGAGGGCCATGCCTTACCTCAAGGATTTCGAAGCGAACGTCTCCGCATGTCGGCCCGGTGGCCGGAAACTGTAGGTTGCGGAGATATTTGCAGCCGGCCTGGTGTATTATTCGACCTGTTTAGCCGCGTTTTCCTATGGTACTTGGCCGGAGGCAGGGTGATGGGTGAAAAGGTCCTGGAGGGCAAGGCGCTGGCCCTGCATTGGCGACGTACCAAGATCATCGCCACCCTGGGGCCGGCCACGGATTCCCCGGCCCTGGTGGAGCAATTGTTGGGTGCCGGGGTCGATGTGATTCGCCTCAACCTGTCCCATGGCAGCCATGATCACCATCGCCGAGCCGTGGCCCTGGTACGTGAGACTGCCGCTCGGCTGGGCCGCCATGTGGCCATCCTCATGGACTTGCGCGGGCCCAAGCTGCGCACCGGACGCTTCGAACAGGGGGCCATCCAGCTTGCCAGGGGCAGCCGGGTACTGGTGACCACCCGGGCCGTGACGGGTGCTCCCGGTCTGATTCCCTCTCAATATCGCCAGCTGCACCGGGACGTGCGCCGTGGCGAACGTATTCTGCTGGATGATGGCCGACTGGAGTTGCGGGTGCAGTCCGTCGAAGGGCGGGATATCCAGTGCAAGGTGATTCACGGCGGCCCCTTGTCCGACCACAAGGGCATGAACCTGCCCGATTCGCAGGTGTCCGCGCCGGCCTTCAGCGCCAAGGACCGGGAGGACGCGGCCCTGGCGGTGGAACTGGAGATCGATTTCCTGGCCCTGAGTTTCGTGCGCGGAGCCGCCGACCTCAAGCGCCTGAACCGGTTCCTGCAGGGGCAGGGCCGGCTGATCCCGGTGATCAGCAAGATCGAGCGTCCGGAGGCGGTGGCCAATATCGACGAGATACTGGTGCACTCCTACGGCATCATGATCGCCCGGGGCGACCTCGGCATCGAACTTCCCGCTGAACAGGTGCCGCTCATCCAGCGGGATCTGGTGGAAAAGGCACGTCAGCAATCGGTACCGGTGATCGTGGCAACCCAGATGCTGGAGTCCATGATCGACCAACCCACTGCCACCCGCGCCGAGGTCGGCGATGTGGCCAATGCGGCTCTGATGAGTGCCGATGCCGTCATGCTGTCCGGTGAGACGGCAGCCGGGAAATATCCCTTGCGGGCCGTGGAGACCATGGACCGGGTATTGCGCGAGGTAGAGCGGCACCAATGGGAGCAGGGTTGTTTCGCCCCGGAGCCCACCGCCGATCGCAGCAACAAGGTGAACCTCTTGCGCGAATCCATGGCTCACGCCGCCATGCAATTGAGCCGCGACCTGGAGATCGAGGCCACCGTGGTGCCCACCCGCACCGGCACCACGGCGCGCATTGTGGCGGCGCACCGGCCAATTTCCCCCACGGTGGGTGTCTGCGCCAGGGCTTCCGTATGCCGCCTGCTGGCCCTGCACTGGGGTATCGTGCCCGTGCAATCCACCGAGGAGGATACCCAGGACTGG
>DATHUT010000424.1:0-16298 GCA_035462005.1 Gammaproteobacteria bacterium
CGGACGGTTTCAAGGTCATGGTCTACACCAACGACGACCCCATCATCGCCAGGCGCTTCGAGGAGATGGGCTGCGTCGCGGTGATGCCGCTGGCGGCACCCATCGGCTCGGGCCTGGGCATCCGCAACCCCTACAACATCCGCACCATCGTCGAGCACGCCGGCGTGCCCATCCTGGTGGACGCCGGCGTGGGCTGCGCCTCCGACGCCGCCATCGCCATGGAACTGGGCTGCGACGGCGTGCTCATGAATACCGCCATCGCCGGCGCACAGAATCCCGTACTCATGGCCTCGGCCATGAAAAAGGCCATCGAGGCCGGACGCGAGTCCTATCTGGCCGGGCGCATCCCGCGCAAGCGCTTCGCCAGTGCTTCCTCGCCGTTGGAAGGGACGTTCTTCTAGACATATAACCTGTTGATCCCCGTGTAGGAGCGGCCTCTGGCCGCGAACGGGGTGTGCCACGACGGTTCGCGGCCAAAGGCCGCTCCTACAGGGGTGTAACGCCTTGTTGCGGTTCCTGCCACGGCCTTCGCGGCCAGAGGCCGCTCCTACAAAATGCTTGCCGGGAGGTTCATGGAAATCCTCTATTTTCTAAATCGCGCCAAGCCCACCGTCCTCGATAAACTGGAGGAACTGCCCGCCGAGGGCTTCGTGTGGCTGGACCTGATACGCGGTGAGGATCCGGACTGGCCGACGCTGGTGCAAAAGCTCACGGGCGCCAGCGTCCACGAACGCCATGCGCGCGATGCCGACAACCTCCAGCATCCTTCCTATTACGATTCCACCCGCCAATACGAAATGCTGGTGTTCCGCGGCCTGGCCGCCACCGACGGCGACCAGCCACTGGCCAGCCGACCCACGGTCATCTTTCTCTTCGACCGCCTGCTGGTCACCATCCGCGCGGCGGAGAGCCGCTCCATTCCGCTCACCAAGGACCGGCTGCAAAACACCCAGGGACGCATCCCCCAGCGCCAGGTCGGGCTGATGCACCTGATCCTCAATGCCCTGGTGGACCGTTTCCTGGAACTGCGCGAACCCCTGTCCCTGCAGCTGGAGACCTGGCGCCGACACCTGCTCGACCCGCGCCACCCCTTCGATGACTGGATGACGCTGATGGACCACCGTTACCAGCTGCGCACTCTGGAGATGCTGTGCGAGGAGCAGGAAGACGCCATCATCCAGTGGCGCGACAACACCGATATCGAAATGGATGATCACTTGCAGGTGCGCTACAACGACCTGCTGGAGCACATCCGCCGCGTCACCCGCTTCGCCGCCGAGCAACAGAACTCCATCGAGTCCCTGGTGCAGCTGCACTTCTCCGCCGTCGCCCACCGCACCAACGAGATCGTGAGGGTGCTGACCATCCTGTCCGCCATCTTCCTGCCCCTGACCCTCATCGCCGGCATCTACGGCATGAACTTCGAGTACATGCCGGAGCTGGGCTTCAAACCCGGTTATTTCCTGGTGCTGGGCGGCATGCTGGCCCTGGCGCTGGGCATGCTGGCGCTGTTCAAGTGGAAGCGGTGGTTTTGATCGGGTGTAGGTCGGACTTCAGTCCGACAATAACGGTCCCGGCATCTTCTTGATATAGAGGTCGCGCTGCGGGAAGGGGATGGTGATGCCGGCCTCCTTGAAGCGGCGCCAGATGCCCAGGTTGATCTCGGAACGCACGCTGCCGAGCCCGCTCTGGGGATCGGCGACCCATACCCGCACTTCCAGATGGATGCCGTTGTCGCCGAACTCCAGCAAGCGGCAGACGGACGGCGGGTCGGTCAGCACGCGCGGATTATCGGCGGCCGCCTCCAGCATGAGGGCCATGGCCTGCTCGGGATCGTCGCCATAGCTGATGGACACAGGCACCTTCAGGCGGAAGTTTGGATCGGTGTAACTCCAATTGATCACTTCGGTGGTGATCAGGTTCTCATTGGGAATCAGGGTCTCCACCCCGTCACGGTCGCGCACCACTACATACCGCGCATGCAGTTCCTGCACCCAGCCGAACTTGGTGCCGACGCTGATCACGTCGCCGGGGCGGATGGAGCGATCGAACACCAGGATGAAACCGCTGATGAAGTTACTGGCGATGCGCTGCAGGCCGAAGCCGAGGCCGACACCGAGGGCGCCACCGAATACTGTCAGGGCGGTGAAATCTATGCCCACGGCATTGAGGCCAACCAGGATGGCTACGGTAATGAGCACGACCTTGCTGACCTTGGACAGGCCGGCCGCCACGCCGGCACTCAGGTGCGTGGACCCTGCAACACGCCGCTCGATGATGCTGGACAGCCACATGGCCAGCAGCAGCAACAGAGCCAGCAGCAGCAACAGCTTGACGATGGCCAGCAGGGAGATGCGCACATCACCAAGGTTGAAGGCCAGGCCATCCATGGCCTGCAACACGCCCGGCAGCCAATCGAGCAGGTGCAGGGCCACCACCAGCCAGATACCGGTACTGATGATGTGCTCCCAGGCCTTCACCAGCGGGCCACTGCGGAAGCCCTTGCGCAACACATACACCAGGATGCGGATGATCGCCAGGGACACCAGCAGGGGCACGGCGAGATCCAGCGCCCAGACCGCGTACCCCAGGGCTGTCACGGCTTCGCGCGCCACCAGCACCACCAGTAGCATGCTGAACGGGAAGGCGATGCGTTGCACGGCGCGCAGGGTCATGCGACGAACGCCCCTGGTAGCCGTACCACCGAGGCGGCCCAGGCCATGATGCACCACCCCCGCGACCAGGGCGGAGACCAACAGTGCCAGCAGCTGTGGAACCAGATCCCGCGCCTGCAGTCCGCCCAGTATCGTCAGCCATGCCTGCCAGGTTTCCACTATGCATCCGTCCTCATTACGTACAACTCATCTTATGTGGCCCGACTCCATTTCCAGCTGCGGAACGCGGAGAACGCAGAGGCGCAGAGGACGCAGAGTTTTTTCATGATGATCAAGTTTTGCCCAAGGAGTCTTAGGTCGATCCCATTCCCGCCGGTATGACGGATTAATCCTATGGTTCCTCAGGTAAACATCAATAATACCTTTGCGCCCTCTGCGCCTCTGCGTTCTCCGCGTTCCGCGGCTCCATACCCATAGAGGACCACCCGCGCCGCTCAATCCAGCGTGAACAGCAGGTCCGCGCCACTTTCGGCGCCGGTCTCGGTCTGCAAGGTCCAGCGGCGGCTCATCTGGTAGCGCACCCGGAAGGTACTGATCGGCTCCAGCAGGCCCACACTGTACTGTACATACAGGCGCGGTGACAGGTACTTGCCCACCAGCAGCGCCGCTTCCTCGAAGCCCGCGCCACTGCCACCGATCTCCACTTCGTCGAAACCGAAGGTCTCGCCGATCTGCGCCGCCAGCAGGCCACCGCCACCCAGGCCAAGGGCAGAGGCGGCCTGCATCATGGTGGCACCCTCCGCGTCGCTGGCCTGCTGCATGGGGCGGCCGAACAACAGGTAGGACAGGGTATCCGACTCGGACATGGCCGGCTCGGAATAGAGGGACAGCACGGGGTCGCGCAGTTCTCCGCCGACACGGATGCCGGCAACGATCTCATTCACATGGCGGGCGGCACGGATGTCCAGGCCGGGGTTATCCAGGGGACTGTCGGTGTACAGCAGCCGGCCGGTCTCGATGCGCAGGTCCTGCCCGTAGGCACGGTAGCGGCCGTCACGGATCGCCAGGGCACCGCGCCCGCGGGTGGGCTGGCCGGGTTCCTCGATCAGGCGCAAGCCGCCGTCGATGAAGCCGCGCAGGCCGAATGCGTTGACCTGCACGTCCTCGCCAAAGCGCAGCAGCAGGTTGGCGTGGACAGCCCATGGCGAGGTCGGCTCGGACTCCACGTCGCTTCCCACCAGCACCACATCGCGCGAGGGTCCCACGGCACCGCTGAAATCCCGGGGCTGCAGTCGGGCCTGGGGCACCAGCACCTCCCCCGTGAGGTCGACCCGCCGTGGGACCACCTCGAGTTGCAGATCCGGTGTGAGTCGCACCAGGTATTCGGGAATATCCACCACCAGGAAGCGCTCGCCCTGGATCCCCAGCTGCAGGTGCCAGTCTGAGGTCTGGGCGTCCCGCAGCAGGCCTTCGATGCGCACTTCACCCTCGGGACCGGAACGGGCGCCGCCCTCGATGCGAATGTGGGCGGCGTCCTCGGCAACGAGTGCCAGGCGCAGGTCCTCGAGACGAATTCCCGCGGCCGGCACCGCAACCTGACCCTGCTCCAGGCTCAAACGGCCGGCGATCTCCGGTTGCGACAGGGGACCCTGCGTGCGGAGGTCGATCATCAGATGACCACGGACCCCTTCCACTTCCCCGGTGAAGGCCTCCACCAGGGCCAGCTCGCGCAGTTCGCCGCGCAGGCCACCGCTCAGCTGCGCTGCCTGGGTGCCAATGCCGGTAATCACCCAGTCCCCCTGCAGGCGATCATTGCCGGCCAGGGACAGCTCCAGCCCCAGCTCGGCCCGGTCGTCCGTCAGCTGGCCCTGTAATCGGCCACCGCCGAACTCCAGCACCTGGTCTTCCGCCTGGCCGAGGCGCAGTTGTCCCGGTGACAGGGTTGCCTGCACGCGGCCCTCGACAGGCATGGAATCGGGACTCAACCGCGCCTGCAGCTGGGCGTCCAGCTGGCCTTGCACCTGCCGTCCCGGCGGCATCAGGAATTCCAGCCAGGCCAGTGGCAAGCGCTCCAAACCCAGGTCCGTGGTCCAGCCCTGTTCCCGGTCGCCCTCCCCGGCGACACACAGGGCCGCGGTCTCCCGCTGCCAGCACAGGGACTCCAGGCGACCACCCGCGACACTCGCCCGCAGGCCGGCGGGTTGGCGCAGCGACCAGGCGCCCAGGGCCTCCTGTTGCCAGTCCGCCTGCAGGATTCGGCCCTGCCATTCCGCCTCCCGCCAGCGGCCCGCCAGGACCAGGTCCAGGGCGGCATCGCTGCGCCGGGCCGCCAGTTCCAGGCGGTGATCCGCCGGGCTGCCCTGGACGCCCGCCGTGAGGCTGGCCAGGGTTTCGTCGCCAAACCGCAACTCCATGGCCTCCAGCTGGAGGTCCCAGCGGCCCTGGACATCCCAGTCCAGATCCAGGGCCAGACTCCCGACGGCCTGGCGCTCCCAGGCCAGCCCGTCGCCCTCCAGACGGGCCTGCAACCGTGGCTGTTGACGTGGACCCTCCACCTGCCCGCTACCGGCCAGGCGTCCCTGGCCCCCGGGCAGCAGTTCGGCGAGATCGGGTATGTCCAGCGTCCAGTCCGCCCGCCACTGTTCCCCAAGCGCGCCCTGCACGGCCAGGCGCGCCTCCCCGGAGCGCAACTCCAGGCCCTCCACAGCCAGCTGTTCACCTTGTTGAATGAACAGGCCCTGGCCGCTCAGGGCCTGGCCGCGCAATTCACCCTCCAGGTCCTGGAGCTGCAGGCGGTTGTGCAGCTGCTCCCCACGCAGGCTGCCCGTGGCGTGCAAGGTTGCGGCCAGCCGGCCCGGCCAGTCGGGGTACCAGGCACCGGGGTTGATCCCTTCTCCTGCCAGCGTCAGCTCCCAGCTCGGTTCCGGCTGCCAGCGCAGCGCCCCCTGCCCCCGGACCGTCCCGTCCAGCAGGTCGAGCCGCAGCTCGGCAAGACGCATGCCTTCCTGGTCGCCGTCGCCTTCCAGGTGCAGGTCCAGCTCGCCCTGGTCCTCGACCTGCAGCAGGCCCGCCAAGCGGTAGCGCCAGGCCGCCGGGGTGCCCGACCAGTCCAGCTCGCCGCGCGGACTCAGGGCCAGGGGTGACGCCGGCAGGGGCGGCCAGCGCAGCTCCTGCCAGGCGAGGTGCAGCTCACTGAAGTCGCCATACACCCCTTGCCCCTGCGCCTCCAGTACGCCGCCGCCGTCCACCTGTTCCAGGCGCGCCTCCTCCAGGACCCAGCCATCCCCGGTATCGCGACCCCGGGCCCGCAGCCGCAGGGGGTACAGGTCCCCGGCCCCGGCATCGGTGGCCAATTCCGCGTGCAGGTCGGCCTGGTGCAGGTCCCCTTCGGCCTGCAGGTCCGCGGCCAGGCGTAGCGTCGGCGCGTCACGGGAAAAACGCTGCAGGGCCACTTCCGGCAACTGCAGGGCCAGGGACCAACTCAGGGCGCCGAAGGGTTCACGGACCTGCAGCTGCAGATTCGCCGGCGCCGGCTCCAGCACCTGGTAGTCGAGCCGCAAGTGGCGCCAGTCGCCCGTCAGCCGGGCCTTGCCCTGCAGGGGTTCCAGGGTGGCGATCTGCGCCGACCAGCGCAGGTCCAGGTCCGTTGGGGTATCCGCGCCCAGGCCGATGTCGCCGCTGACCTCCAGCCGTCCCTGGGGCAGCACCAGTTCCAGCACACCGAGCCGCAGGGTGTCCTCCTCGGCCCGCGCCTCCAGGTGAATATGGTCGAGTTGCAGCAGGGGCTCGCCCAGGCGCTCGACACTCACCTCGCGGATGTCCAGGCTGTCGATGCGCACGTCCAGGGGCAGCTTGAGGCCCGGGCTGATGGAGCCTGCCTCCGCTTCCGACGCCTCGTCCCCAGGCCCCAGCTCCAGCGCCACGCCCCGAACCCGCAGCTCGGCGATATCCAGGGTCCCGCGCAGCAGGGCCATGGGGCGCCAGTCGAGAGACAACTCCTCGACGGCGTGGCGCTGGCCGTCGCGCGCATAATGAAACCCTGCCACCCGCAGTGGCCCCAGCCAGCGGCCTTCCAGTTCCCGCACCTGCAGATCACCAGGCACGTAGGTGCGCGCCACCTGCCAGGCCAGCTGCAGACCGAGCGAAGTGGCCAGCAACAGATAGATAGCGCCGCAAAGCAGCAGCAGGAAGGTGAGGGCACGCCAATGCCGGCGCATCACAGGTCCGGCCCCAGGGTCAGGTGCAACCGCCAGGGGTTGCCGTCCTCGCTCAGGGCCGTGGCCAGGTCCAGCCGCACCAGACCGATGGGGGTCTCCCAGCGCAGGCCCACTCCGGCGCCCTGTTTGAGGGATTCGTCCCAGCGGTCGAGGGCGTTGCCCGTGTCGAAGAACAGGGCAGCACGCCAGTTGCCGCGGATCTGCCGTTCCAGTTCCAGGCTGCCCACCACCAGGTAGCGGCCCCCGATCACCTCGCCGCTGGCGTCGCGCGGCCCGAGGCTGTTGTAGTCGTAGCCGCGCACACTCTGGTCGCCGCCGGCGAAGTAGCGGATGCTGGGCGGCAACTGCTCGAAGTCGTCGGTATAAATGCCGCCCATGGTGCCGCGAGAGATAAGACGCAAGCCCTCGCCGAGGGGCAGGATCAGCTTGGCATCGACCTGGCTCTGCAGGAAGCTGACATCGGACAGCGCACCTTCCTGCGCCCCCTTGAGGTCGAGTTGCAGGCGCGCGCCGCGCTCCGCCACCAGGCGCTCGCGACCCCACACCCGCTGCATATTGATGCCCGGCATGAGCAGGGCGGTGTTCTCGTCGGTGAGGCCGATAGTGAAATCTTCCTGCTGGAAGGTGAGGGACAGCACCCGCCGCCAGCGCTTCCACAGGACGCTGTGGCTGGCGCCCAGCACATACTTGGTACTCTCCGCGTCGCGGATATCCTCGCGGCCATAGAGACTATGGAATTCCAGGAAATCGGACTGGGGGCGGGCCAGGAGGGGAATGCGGTAACGGCCGGTGACGGTTTCGCGGATTTCCGACACCCGGTACTCGGCACCCATCTGATGACCGGAACGGTTGAGGCGCCGGTTCTCCCAGCCGATGCGAAAACGAGGTCCCGTATCGGTGCCATAGCCGATCCCGGCGGTGTACTTGTTGGGACGACGCGGCGTCAGCTCGACACTGACGGGGATGCGCTGCTCTTCCGCCTGGTCACGCTCGGGCTGCACCTGCACCCGCGCGAAATAGTCGCTGTCCTCCAGGCTGCGTTGCAGCTCCAGCAATTGGCGGGTGCTGTATTCGGCCCCGGGCTCGAACCGTACATAGGCCTGCAGCAGCTCCTCACTGAGGTCGCCACCCTGGAAGCTCACCGCCCCCAGTTCGTAGCGCGCACCCGTCTCCAGCACCAGCACGACTCGCGCGCGGTTGCGGTCCACGTCCACTTCCAGACGATGTGTGCTGTAACGGGCATCGAGGTAGCCCAGGCCCAGGGCCTCCTGCAGCAGACCACGACGCGCCTCTTCATAGCGGCTATGTAACAGGGGTTGTCCGCGATGCAGGGGCAAGGCATCCAGGGCCGCCTGCAGACGCGGATCCGCCTCTCCTTCGCCTCGCAGCTGGACATCGACCTCTTCCAGCTCCACCCGGGGGCCGGGATCGATCACATAGCGGGCCAACCAGCCATCGCGCTGCCGGCTCAGCTCCGACCTTACGTCAACCTGGTAATGACCAAACGGCTCCAGGGCGGTTTGTATCTCCCCCTCCGCCTGCCCATGCAGGCGGCGGATGCGCAGGGATGTAAGTCCTTGTTCCTGGCGCTGTCGCTCCACGCCCAGCAGGGCGCGCACATTGTCCAGCCGCTCGCCTTCCACGCCCTCGATTTCGACGCGCAGGGTCGTCTCCTGCGCCACCGCGAGGATCGGCAGCAGGCAGAGTGCTATCAACCATGTCCAGTGCCACTGACCAAGTATCCGATTCATCTTCATAACGATAGTATTGGCCACGGAAATCACGGAAGTACACGGAAAAAATTTGGGTCGTAGTGATGCCCCGCAGGAGCGGCCTCAAGGTGAGACCACGTAGTGGTCGAGAGAGTGCCCTGGGGCATGGCCGCAAACGCCTGGTACACCACAATGGGTTCGCGGCCGAAGGCCGCTCCTACAGGTGCCTCGGGTAACCACTATGATCATTCCGTGTTTTCCGTGGCCAATAGGGTTTTGCGTCCAAGCTCCGCTACAATGCCGTCCCGCTCCCTGCCCCATGAGGTCGCCGTGACCGACCAGCCGCACCGCCGCATCCGTTCCTTCGTCCGCCGCGAGGGCCGCCTGACCGCCGGCCAGGCCCGTGCCCTCGAGATCCTGTGGCCACTATACGGCATCGCAAAAGAGGATCCCCTCGAACTGGATGGGGAATTCGGACGCCAGGCGCCGCGCACCCTGGAGATCGGCTTCGGTAATGGTGAGAGTCTGGCACAGATGGCGGAAGCGGCGCCGGAGGAGGATTTCCTCGGCATCGAGGTACATCGCCCCGGCATCGGCCACCTGCTGCAGGAGATCGAGGCGCGCGGTCTGCGCAATGTGCGTGTGATGAATCGGGATGCGGTGGAAGTGCTGGAGCGACAGATCCCCGCCGCCAGTCTGGATCGGGTACTGCTGTTCTTTCCCGATCCCTGGCACAAGAAGAAACATCACAAGCGGCGCATCCTGCAGCCCCGCTTCATCGAACTGCTGGCCCGGGCGCTACGCCCGGGCGGTCGATTCCACATGGCCACCGACTGGCAGGACTACGCGGAACACATGCGGGCAGAGATGGAGCAGGTCACGCAATTCCACAATGTCGCGGGACCGGGTCGGTATGCAGAAAAACCCGCCTACCGCCCCACCACCAAGTTCGAGCGCCGCGGCCAGCGCCTCGGCCACGGGGTGTGGGACCTGGTGTATGAACGCTAGGCCTTGGCCGGGGCATCGTCGCCGGGTTCTTCCTCGAGCCTCTCCTCTTCCTCGGCGGCCGCGCGGGCGGCGGCGGTGAGCGCCTTGGTGGCGGCCTCGTTGGGGTCGGTGAAGCGGGCACGCAGGGGAGAATCGGCGGGCAGTTCATCGCCCAGCAGGCGGCGCACGGCATTGATGGCCTCGGTGCGGGTACGGAAGAAGTAGTCCATGCCCAACTGTTCCATGAAACCACTTGCGCGGAAGATATCCAGCACCTGCTTCTTGGCACGGGCGAACATCAGGGTCACGCCCCCGGCGCTGAGGCGGTGGGTCAGACCCTCGATCGCCTCCATGCCGGAGGCATCGATCTCGTTGATGCCCTCGCAGTCGATGATCAGGTACTTGAGCCGTTCCTTGCCCGACACGTGGGACAGGATACGGGTTTCAAAGTAGCCGGAATTGGCGAAGTAGAGTGAACCGTCGAAGCGCATGATGGACATGACCTCGTCGGTGGGCAGGTTGTAGAGCGAGGCGGCGCGCAGGGTGCCGTCCTCGTGCAGGGACAGCTCCACGAAGCGGGGCCGCATGGTGCGGTACAGGTACAGACCCAGCGACAGCAGCACGCCGACGATGATGGCCTGGTCCAGGTGCGGGGCCACCACCAGGGTCAGCACGAAGGTGATGATGGCCACCCAGCCGTCATGGGGCTGGATCTTCATGGCATGGCGGATGGGGGCGACCTTCACCAGGTTCACCACCGCCATCATGATCACCGCCGCCAGGGTGGCCTGGGGCAGGTGGTAGAGCAGCGGGGTCAGGAACAGCAGGGTGATGGCCACCACGGCGCCGGTGACCACGGCGGCGAAGCCGGTGCGCGCCCCGGCGGAGAAGTTCACCGCAGAGCGGGAGAAGGAACCGGAGACCGGGTAGCCCTGGAACAACCCGGCCGTGATGTTGCCGATGCCCTGGCCCACCAGTTCCTGGTTGGTGTCCAGGCGCTGGCGAGTCTGGCCGGCCATGGCCTTGGCGATGGCGATGGCCTCCATGAAGCCGATCAGTGCAATGGTGACGGCCGAGGCCATCAACTGGCCGGTGACCGTCCAGTTGAACTCGGGGATGCTGAAACCTGGCAGGCCACTGGGCACCACACCCACCACCGCGCCACCCGCCGCCTGGAAGCCGAGCAGCCAGGAAGCGAGCGTAGTGACCACCACCGCGGTCAGCACGCCGGGAACCTTCGGGGCGTATTTTTTCAGCAGGACCATGATGGCCAGGGCCACGATGCCCATGACCAGGGTGAGCATATGGGTGTTCTGGCTGGCCTCCACCAGCACCCGCCACACGGTTTCATAATGATGCTCGGAACTTTCCACGCTGACCCCGAACATTTTGGAAAGCTGCGAGGTGGCGATGATGATGGCGGCGCCGTTGGTGAAACCGACCACCACGGGATGGGACAGGAAGTCCACCAGCACACCAAGGCGGAACAGGCCGAGCATGAGCTGGAAGCCCCCCACCATGATGGCCAACAGGGCCGCGTACACCAGGTAACCCTCCGGGTTGGCCGTGGCGATGGGCTGCAGGGCGGCGGCGGTCATGAGGGATACCACCGCCACCGGGCCCGTGGCCAGCTGGCGCGAGGAGCCCAGGAAGGACGCGATGATAACGGGAATGAAGGAGGCGTACAGACCCACGTAGGGTGGCAGGCCGGCCAGCTGCGCATAGGCCATGGACTGGGGCACCAGCACCAGCGCCACGGTGATGCCGGCTATAAGGTCCGCGCGCAGGGTATTGCCATCGCGCAGTTCCCCGATCCATTCCAGGAAGGGCACAAAACGACTTGGCCATTGCGCCACTATATCTCGCAAGTAATTCATCTTATTGATCACTCGGGCAATTCGGGAGGCCAGGTCGGGGAGACCATGGCGTGAAACTGCATATCGTAACGCGCAACCGATGATTATTCCACTGCCGGGATGAAGGCCGACGGCAGTTGTGCTAGCATGCGCAACCTTTGCAGCCGGCCCTTTTCTGCCCGGTGGCCGCGAGCCCGGCTCAAGCACGGATTCTGTATTTGTGTAATTGAGGAGAGATCCATGTCCAAGAAACACCCGATCGTTGCGGTCACCGGCTCATCCGGCGCCGGCACCACCACCGTCAAGCGCGCCTTCGAGCACATCTTCCGCCGTGAAGGCATCAATCCCCTGGTGGTGGAAGGTGACAGTTTCCATCGCTACGATCGCGCCGCCATGAAGGAGGCCATGAAGAAGGCCGAGGCCGAGGGGAATGTGAACTTCAGCCATTTCGGTCCCGAGGCCAATGTCTTCGACAAGCTCGAAGAGGTGTTCAAGACCTACGGCGCCTCCGGCGCCTGCAAGCGCCGCTATTACCTGCACAGCGATGAAGAGGCCAAGCCCTATGGCCAGAAACCCGGTGAGTTCACTCCCTGGGAAGACATCCCCGCGGGCACCGACCTGCTGTTCTATGAAGGCCTGCACGGCGGCGTGGTGACAGCCGACGCCAACGTGGCTCAGCACGTGGACCTGCTGATCGGCGTGGTGCCCATCGTCAACCTGGAGTGGATCCAGAAGATCTTCCGTGACAATGACGAGCGCGGCTATGCCGCCGAAACCATCGTCGACACCATCCTGCGCCGCATGCACGATTACGTGCATTTCATCACCCCGCAGTTCTCGCGTACGGATATCAACTTCCAGCGCGTGCCCACGGTGGATACCTCCAACCCCTTCATCGCCCGCGACATCCCCACGCCGGACGAGTCCTTCGTGGTGATCCGTTTCCGCGACCCGAAGAAGTTGAACGTAAACTTCCCCTACCTGCTCAGCATGCTGGATGGCTCCTTCATGTCGCGCCGCAACAGCATCGTCGTGCCTGGCGGCAAGATGGGCTTCGCCATGGAAGTCATCCTGGCACCCATCATCGAGAACATCCTGGCCCAACGAGGCTAGGAACCGGGGGACGCAGGGAATATCCTGCGCCCCCCGGTCCGCAGTTCCGGCAGGTCCGGTTACGCTGCGCGTATCGGACCTACGGCTGGCCTCACCATCCCCCGCCCGCTGAAGTATACTTCAGGATCCAGCCGCCATGCGGGGCACCGCTCCATGAGCCAGCGAAGCCAGCCAGTGACAGACACGGACACCTTTCTGCTCGGCCACGCCGAATCCCCGGACTGGGAAAAGGCCGCCGAACAATGCCTCCAGCAGATTGGCTACATCCCGCCCGCCGCCAACCTGGGCTTTCTCTACGTCACCGACGCCTACGCCCGCATCCTCGACGCCATTCTCGAACACCTGCGCGATGAAACCGGCATCCAGCAATGGATCGGCACCGTCGGCATGGGCATTTGTGCGAGCGGCAAGGAATACCATGACAGTGCCGCCATGGCGGCATTGATCACCACCGTACCGCGCGAGTCCTTTCGCATCCTGCCCAGCATGGAACGACTACAGGATGTTCGTCTCGAAGAGCTGGACCCCTGGCTGCGGAACTCGCCCTGTCACCTGGCCGTCGTCCACGGCGACCCGCGCAATCCTGAAATCCCCGAGCTCATCACCCGGCTCGCCGAACGTCTGCCCGGTGGCTATCTGGTGGGTGGACTCAGTTCCTCGCGCAGCGTCTATCCGCAAATCGCCGAGGACATCACCGGCGGCGGGATCTCCGGCGTGGTGTTCAACACCGACGCGCCAGTGGTCACGGCCCTGACCCAGGGTTGCGTGCCCATTGCCGAGCAACACACCATTACCGCCTGCGATCGCAATGTGCTCATCGGTCTCGATGACCGGCCGGCACTGGATGTGTTCTACGAGGATATCGGTGAAATCCTCGCCCGCGATCCCAACCGCGCCGCCGGCTATATCTTCGCCGGCCTGCCGATCCCCGGTTCCGACACCGGCGACTACCTGGTGCGCAACCTGGTGGCCCTGGACCCCGAGCAAAAACTGCTCGCCATCGGCGACCTGGTGGAAAAGGGCCAGACCATCCAGTTCTGCCGCCGCGATGGCCGCGCGGCCTGGGAGGACCTGCGGCGCATGCTGCAACAACTCAAGCAGCGGCTGCGCGGCCGCACTCCCAAGGGCGGGGTCTATTACACCTGCCTGGGACGCGGCCAGGAACTGTTCGGCGAGGATTCGGAGGAACTGCGCACCATCCGCCAGGAACTGGGCGACTTCCCCCTGGTGGGCTTCTTCGCCAACGGCGAGATCTCCTGCAACCGGCTGTACGGCTACACGGGCGTGCTGACGGTGTTTGTCTGAAAGATTGATATTTGAACCTAAAAGACGCCAAGAACACCAAGAAAACCTTGTGAACGCCAAGGGCGCCCTTGGCGTTCACAAGGTTTTCGAGGTGTCTTGGCACTTCAATACATAATCCACCATGGACACCCTGACCCACGCATTGAGCGGCGCGCTGCTGGCCCGCGCCACCCACCGGCCCGCTCAGCGCATCCCGCTCGGGACTCGCACCTGGATCGGTTTCCTGGCCTGCGCCTTTCCCGACAGCGACTTCGTGCTGCACTGGGTGGATGCCCTGTTCTATTTCAACTGGCATCGCGGCATCACCCATTCCGTGGTGCTGTTGCCCTTGTGGGCGGCGGCTGGGGCCTGGCTGCTGCATCGGGCCACGCGACGACGCTGGCCGATGATGGAGCTGTTCTGGCTACTCGTCCTGGCCATCGGCCTGCACATCCTCGGCGACCTGATCACCGCCTACGGCACCCGCATCTGGATGCCGTTGTCCACGACACGGGTACACTGGGATTTCACCTTCAATATCGACCTGATCCTGACCGGGATCCTCCTGGCCGGCCTGCTGCTGTCCTGGTGGCGGCGGCCGGTGCTGCACGCGCGCCTGTTCACCGGCCTGCTGCTGGGCTATGTGGGCCTGCAGATGCTGCTGCAACAGCAAGCGCTGCGCATCGGTACGACATACGCCGATACACACCTGACGACACCGCCCATGCGTCTGGTTGCCTTGTCCCAGCCACTCTCGCCCCTGAATTGGAAACTGCTGGTGGAGGAGGACGGCCGCTATCACACCGCCTATCTGCGCCTGCGTGGGCAGGCCTGGTCACCACCCGCGCCCGCCTGGCTGGCTGCCATGATGAAGCACTACCGGAAACCGGGGAACCTGGCATGGCAGGAGATCCCGCGCCTTGGCAATGACTCACCGACCCTGGTACAGAAAGCCTGGGAAGACGCGGCCCTGGCCGAATACCGCCGCTTTGCCCAGTTCCCGCGTCTGTACCGCATCGACCAAGAGAGTGACCGGACCTGCGTGTGGTTCACCGACGAACGCTTCGTGCTGCCGGAAATGACACCGCCCTTTCGCTATGGTCTGTGCCGGACAGATGAACAAGGACCCTGGCAGCTGGATGAACTGCCCTGGCGAGGGTAAAAGGGATACCGCTTGGCAGATGCGTCGGGCTGCAGCCCGATCTGCGACTGCCACAGGGTACAAACGGGGACATGGACAAGGGCGCCGCGCTTTGAGAATCTAGGCTGCCGTATCCATAACAACACCAAACCCATGCACAACATCCCCTTCCCCCAGGATCGCGCCCTCGCCGGCTGGCTGCTGGTCTGCTGCACCCTGGTATTCGCCATGGTGATCCTTGGCGGCGTCACGCGCCTGACCGGTTCCGGCCTGTCCATCGTGGAATGGAAACCGGTCACCGGCCTGGTGCCGCCCCTGAGCCAGGAGGCCTGGGAGTCGGAGTTCGACAAATACCGGGCCTCGCCCGAGTACCGGAAGGTCAACATCGGCATGGACCTGGACGGCTTCAAGTCCATCTACTGGTACGAGTACGCCCACCGCCTGCTGGGCCGTTCCATCGGTGTCGCCTTCCTGGTGCCTTTCCTGTATTTCCTGGCACGGCGCCGCATCGCGCCCGCCCTGTCCGCGCGCCTGCTGGGTCTGTTCCTGCTCGGCGGGCTGCAGGGCCTGATGGGCTGGTACATGGTGGCCAGCGGCCTGGTGGACAATCCCCATGTGAGCCAGTACCGGCTCACCGCTCACCTGCTGCTGGCCTTCGTCATCTACGGCTATATGCTGTGGCTGGCCCTGGAGCTCTGGTATCCCCGTCGTCCCCAGGCCATGCCGCCGGGTCATGCCCGGCTGCGAACCCCGGCCCTGGCGCTGACCCTGTGGGCCTTGCTCACCATCGCCTCCGGGGGCTTCGTGGCCGGCCTGAAGGCAGGCTTCGCCTACAATACCTTCCCGCTCATGGATGGCCACTGGGTGCCCCAGGTGATGTGGCTGCTCGATCCCTGGTGGCATAATCTGTTCGAGAACATCGCCACGGTGCAGTTCAACCACCGCCTGTTGGCCATTTTGACCCTGGGGGGCCTGGTGGCGCTGTGGCTGTGGGGTCGACGCCATGACCTGGGCGGGCGGGCGCGCCTGGCCCTGCACCTGGTGCTGGCGGGTGGCCTGTTGCAGGTGGCGCTGGGCATCTCCACCCTGCTGCTGCACGTCCCGATCACCCTGGCGGCGGTCCACCAGGGTGGGGCACTGCTGCTGTTCAGCCTGTTGATATACCTGAACCACGCATTGCGACGCAGCTCATGACCCACTTGCGGGCCCAGAAATCATTCTCGTAGGAGCGGCCTCTGGCCGCGAATTGCCCGGGCATGACCCATGCGCGGCCAGAGGCCGCTCCTACGAGAATGATTTCTGGATCCGCAAGTGGGTCATGAGCTGCGTCGCAATGCGTGGTTCAGGTATATCAACAGGCTGAACAGCAGCAG
>DATHUT010000425.1:0-3555 GCA_035462005.1 Gammaproteobacteria bacterium
AAGAAACTGATCAGGTGGCGTACGATACAGCAGAGTCCCGTCCATTTCATCAGTTTGCGGCGGTTGAGCAGGGGTGAGTTCTACCCCTCGGCGGGTGTCGGCCGCATGGACGCGGCCGTCAAGCCTACAGGGATGTATTCACGGCGTCCCGTCGGGGGATGGAACTCGCCCCCTGCTCAACCGCCGCAAACTGATGAAATGGACGGGAATCTGCTGTATTGTACGCCACCTGATCAGTTTCTTTTATGTTTGAACAAATCCTCCTGTCCTCGCTCAGACGTGGGAACGGGAGCTTGATGGTAGCTGTCCCATGGCCGATCGCCGCTTGCAAGTATTCCATACCGTTGCCCGTTTGCTGAGCTTCACCAAGGCAGCGGAATCCCTGCACATGACCCAGCCGGCCGTGACCTTCCAGGTGCGCCAGCTGGAGGAGCATTTCAATACCCGCCTGTTCGATCGCACCCATAACCGCATCAGCCTCACCGATGCCGGCAAGCGGGTATACGAGTATGCGGCACGGATCTTCGACCTGTATGGCGAGATGGAAAACGCCGTGCGCGAGATGACCGGGGAAATCAGCGGCGTGCTCATCATGGGCGCCAGCACCACCATCGCCGAGTACATGCTGCCGGCCCTGCTGGGAGACTTCAAGAACAAGTATCCCGACGTGAACGTCCACCTCAAGGTGTCCAATTCCGAGGGCATTGTCAGCATGGTGGAAAACAATGTCATCGACCTGGGGGTGGTGGAGTCCCCGGTGATGAACAAGAACCTGGTGGTGGATGTGTGCCGCATGGACCAGCTGGTGGCCATCGTGCCCACCAAACATCCCCTGGCCAAGCGTGGCAAGATTCATGTGAACGAGTTGTTCGAGTACCCCTATATCTGTCGCGAGGAAGGTTCCGGCACCCGCGAGGTAGTGGCGGAATATCTGCAGGCCTCAGGTGTACAGACGGACTACGTGAATGTCTCCATGGAACTGGGCAGCCCCGAGGCCATCAAGGGCGCTGTGGAGGCCGGCATGGGCGTATCCATCATTTCCCGCGCCACTATTCACAAAGAGCTGAAGCTGGGAACCCTGGCTGCCCTGACCCTGGATCCGACCCTGGAACGCCCCTTCTCCTTCGTGCATCAGAAACAGAAGTTCCGCCAGCGTGCCATGGATGAGTTGCTGGCCTTCGCGCAGGGCTATTGCAAGGACCATACGGAATGATCATGAGAAACGCGCCGCTTCGATGAGTGATATCCAGGAACAATTGCTGGCCTGCCTGCAAACGCTCTCCGCAGAGGAACAACGCAGCCTGCTGGATTTCGCCCGCTATCTCGCCGAGCGCAATGGTGCCGTATCCCTGCCCTATCCCACACAGTTAGCGCCGGTCGCAGCCGAGCGTAAACCCGAGCCGCCGCCGGAACCGCGGGACATCGAGCGGCCGGAATCGGAAAAGGTGGTGGCTGCCATCAAGCGCCTGTCCCAGACTTATTTCATGCTCGACAAGACCCGCATGCTGGGTCACACCTCCGGGCTCATGACCCAGCACATCATGGCCGGCCGTGATGCCCGCGAGGTGATCGACGAGCTGGAGGAGATTTTCCGGCGGGAATACGACGAAATGCGGGCGCGGCACGAGGAATCATGACGCCATGGATGTGATCCGCAACTGGTTTCGTCGTTACTTCAACGATCCGCAGGTCATCATTCTGGCCGTGCTCTTGCTGCTTGGCTTCGCGGTTATTCTGTTCATGGGCGATATGCTGGCCCCGGTACTGGCAAGCGTGGTGCTTGCCTATCTCCTGGAAGGGCTGGTGGTCCGCCTGGAGCGCTGGCACCTGCCGCGCCTGCTGGCCGTGTCGGTGGTGGTGGCGGGCTTTCTGTTGCTGCTGGTGCTCATCCTGTTTGGCATGGTGCCGGCGCTGTCCAACCAGCTCACCCAGCTGTTCCAGCAATTACCCGTCATGATCAGCGAGGGCCAGGCCCTCTTGCAGCACTTGCCGGAGGAATATCCGGCGTTTATTACCGAGCAACAGGTCGATGAAATCATGGCGGGCCTGCGCAGGGAAATCACCAGTCTGGGTCAGCAGGTGTTTTCCGTTTCGCTGGCTTCGGTGTTCAACATCATTGCCGTGTTGGTCTATGTCATCCTGGTGCCGGTGCTTGTGTTCTTTTTCCTGAAGGACAAGGAACGTATCTTTTCCTGGATCGCCGGTTATCTGCCCCATGAACGGGGCCTGTCCACCCGGGTCTGGCGCGACGTGAATGCACAGATCGCCAATTATGTGCGGGGTAAGGTATGGGAGATTCTCATCGTCGGTGGGGTGAGCTTCATCACCTTCAGCTTCATGGGACTGCAGTACGCCCTGCTGCTGGCGACCCTGGTGGGCCTGTCGGTGATCATCCCTTATATCGGCGCGGCGGTGGTGACCATCCCCATCGCCCTGGTCGCCTATTTCCAGTGGGGCTGGGGAGCTCAGTTCGCCTATGTGATGATCGCCTATGGCGTGATCCAGGCCCTGGATGGGAATGTGCTGGTGCCCCTGCTGTTTTCCGAGGTGGTGGATCTGCACCCCATCGCCATCATTGTCGCCGTGCTGGTCTTCGGTGGCATCTGGGGCCTGTGGGGCCTGTTCTTCGCCATCCCCCTCGCCACCCTGGTACAGGCGGTACTGAAGGCCTGGCCGCGGCACGATGTGGTGCCCAAACAGCCGGCGCCAGAAATGCCGGCCAGGGACGGCGCGGAGTCATGAGCCAACCAGAAAAGGGGCCAGAAAAGGGGTCAGAGCCCTTTTTCATGGCTATAGGGTAAATGTGAGAGCGAGGGTCTAAAAAAGGGCTCTGACCCCTTTTTCGCCTTTTCCTACAGAGCTTCCGAGGCGAAGTCCGCCAGCCGCGAGCGTTCCCCGCGGCGTAGGATGATGTGGCCGCTGTGTTCCCAGTGCTGGAAGCGGTCCACCACGTAGGTGAGGCCGGAACTGGTTTCCGTGAGATACGGCGTGTCGATCTGCGCCACGTTGCCCAGGCACACCACCTTGGTGCCGGGGCCCGCGCGGGTGATCAGGGTCTTCATCTGTTTCGCGGTCAGGTTCTGGGCCTCGTCGATGATGAGGAACTTGTTGAGGAAGGTCCGGCCGCGCATGAAGTTCAGGGAGCGGATCTTGATGCGGTTGGCGAGCAGGTCATTGGTGGCGGCGCGGCCCCAGTCACCGCCGATATCCGTCTTGGTGAGTACTTCCAGGTTGTCCATCAGCGCGCCCATCCAGGGTGTCATCTTCTCTTCCTCGGTGCCGGGCAGGAAGCCGATGTCCTCGCCCACCGGCACGGTGACGCGGGTCATGATGATTTCCTTGTAGCGGTTCTCCTCCAGAGTCTGCGCCAGGCCGGCGGCCAGGGTGAGCAAGGTCTTGCCGGTGCCGGCCTGGCCCATCAGCGACACGAAATCCACCTCCGGGTCCATGAGCAGGTTGAGGGCGAAGTTCTGTTCCAGGTTGCGGGCATTGATGCCCCACACGGTGTGGATGCTGCTGCGGTAGTCGATGGCTACCTGCAATTCGGCGGTGTCG
>DATHUT010000426.1:0-2721 GCA_035462005.1 Gammaproteobacteria bacterium
GGGCGTGGGCCACTTCGTTCATGGACTTCACCATGGCCTGATCGACGGCGCTCTGGGCCATGTTCTGCACGAAGGAGCCGTCGATCTTCAGCTTGTCTACCGGCAGGTGCTTGAGGTAGGCGAAGGACGAGAAGCCGGAACCGAAATCGTCCAGGGCGAACTGGCAGCCGATCTGCTTCAGCGCGCCGATGAAGGTGGCCGCCGCCGACAGGTTGGCGATGGCGGCGGTCTCGGTGATCTCGAAGGTCAGCCAGGAGGGGTCCAGTCCCGTTTCCTGAATCAGGCGCTGGATCAGCGGCAGCAGCAGGTCGTCCTCGAAGGCCTTGCCTGAAAGATTGATGGAGAAACGCAGCTCGTCATTGTCGATGCGCATCTTGGCCAGGTAACGGATGGCGCGGGTGACGATCCAGCGGTCCACCGCGTGGATCAGGCCGAAGCGCTCCGCCGCCGGCATGAAGCCGCCGGGCAGAATCACCTCGCCATCGTCGCACTTCATGCGCACCAGTACCTCGTAATCCTGCACTTTACCCTGGGGGATGCTGACAATGGGCTGGTAGACCAGCTGGAAGCGGTCCTGCTCCAGCATCTCCCGCACCCGCGCCGCCCAGCCCATATCCTCGGCCATGCCGGCCTTCTTGGTGTCATCGGGATCGTAGAGATTGATGCGGTTGCGACCCTGGGCCTTGGCCAGGTTGCAGGCGATGTCCGCATGGGACAGGGCTTCCTCCGCCGAGGCCACCGACTGGTCGATGACGGTGACGCCGATGCTGCAGCTGACATTGAAGGCCTTGCCATCCTCCAGGAACTTGAATTCCTCGAAGCGTCGCCGGAAATGATCGGCCACGGCCAGCACGTTGCGCGCCTCGATGTTGTACAGCAGCAAGGTGAATTCGTCGCCACCGAAACGGGCCAGCAGGTCGCCTTCACGCACATGATCGCCGAGCAGGCGGGTGATCTCGATCAGCAGGCGGTCACCGGCCGCATGGCCCAGGGTGTCATTGATGTACTTGAACTGGTCGAGGTCGATGTAGCATAAGGCGCAACCGGCGCCGTTGCGCGCCACCCGCGCCACGGTGCGCTCCAGTTCCTGCTGGAAATAATGGCGGTTGAACAGGCCGGTGAGTGAGTCATGCTCGGCGTGGTAGGCCAGTTGCTGCTGGAAGGCCTTCTGGTCGGTGATGTCGCGGGCGGTACCACTGACCCGCTCCACCCGGCCCTCTGCATCCAGGTGCGCCTTGGCATTGAAGCTCAGGTGATGGGATTCCCCGTTCTGGTCCAGGTGCACGGTCTCGTATTGCACCAGCTCGTTGCCCTGCAGCAGTTCCTCGAACGCCACCCGGTCGCGGTTACCCGCGTCCGGGGCATTGAATTCGGTGATGTGGCGACCGAGCATCTCGTCGGGCGCGCATCCATAGATCGTCTTGCTGGCACGGTTGAGGTAGGTCCAGTGCCCCTCCGCATCGGTGGCCCAGACCAGGTCATGGGCGGTCTCCACCAGGTCACGGTAGCGCGACTCGGCATGTTGCAGCTGAGACTCGGCCAGCTTGCGTTGGGTGATGTCCGCCACCATGCAGGTGTACATGCGCCGCCCGCTGATATCCATTTCCGTGACCCGCACCGACAGCTGGATGGAGGCGCCATTGCGGTGGGAACCGCGCATTTCCTGCTCCCCGGGGCCGGCTGTGCAGGCCTGACCCACATCCTGGATGGCGGGAATCAGCCAGCTCAGGGGGCGGCCGCGAATCTCGCCGGCCAGGAAACCGAACAGGCGCTCGGCGGCGGGGTTGAAGGTCTCGATACGGCCTTCCTCGTCAGTGACGATAATGCCTTCGGCGGCCGTTTCCACCACCGCGCGGGTATGGGACTCCTGGTCACCCAGGCGCTGGAACAGGCGTCCCAGAGTCTGGGTCAGGTAGCCGATCTCATCGGTGGAACGGGGCCGCAACTGGGCCAGCTCGCGGGTGGAGGAAGCCCCGCTGCGGCCGAGCATCTCCTGCACCGGCGCCAGGGAACGGGTGGTGCTGCGGCTGGCCAGCAGGCTGGTGGACAGGGTCACCAGGCCCAGGGACATCCAGATCACCATGAGGTCGGTGCCGAGGCTGCCGCTCTGCAGCCAGTGATACTGCATCAGGATCGAATAGGACAGCAAAGGCACGAAACCGCCCAGCAGCAGGGTCTTGGATCTCAGGCTCAACTGCACCTTGCGCAGGCTGAGCCGGCTGACCAGGAGCCCGATGCGATCCTGGGCCATCAGGTAGGCGGGCAGGCCCACCAGCACGGCACAGGACATCTGCAGCAGCAGAAAATTGAAAAAGCCGGTGAACTGGCGTGTGGCCACCAGACCATGCAGGGCATAGAAGTAGATCAGGGGCGTGGCCAGGGAATACAGGAAGAACAGGCCCCAGTAGTCGCGGCTGAAGCGCGCCAGGCGCCGGTGCAGGTGAGCGGGAGCGTTGGCACCCTCCGGATGTTCATCGGCCCAGCGCACCAGGGGCAGCAGGAAATGCCAGAAATACACCCCGGTCCACACCAGCATGGTGATCAGGAACAGGGGCAGGGCACCGTGGCTCATGACCTGCCACAGCTGCTGCGCGTTGGTCAGGCCGAACAATTGGGCGCCCAACAGGCCAACGATGGGGGTCAGGGTGAAACTCGCCAACATCAGGGCGGTGAAGGCTGCAACTGCGCGCTTGGGTTCTTGCTCCATAGGTCTCTCTGGAC
>DATHUT010000427.1:0-7347 GCA_035462005.1 Gammaproteobacteria bacterium
AACGGGTGGTACTGCGGCTGGCCAGCAGGCTGGTGGACAGGGTCACCAGGCCCAAGGACATCCAGATCACCATGAGGTCGGTGCCGAGGCTGCCGCTCTGCAACCAGTGATACTGCATCAGGATGGAATAGGACAGCAAAGGCACGAAACCGCCCAGCAGCAGGGTCTTGGATTTCAGGCTCAACTGTACCTTGCGCAGACTGAGCCGGCTGACCAGGAGCCCGATACGATCCTGGGCCAGCAGGTAGGCGGGCAGGCCCACCAACACGGCACAGGACATCTGCAACAGCACGAAATTGAAAAAACCGGTGAACTGGCGGGTGGCCACCAGGCCATGCAGGGCATAGAAGTAGATCAGGGGCGTGGCCAGGGAATACAGGAAGAACAGGCCCCAGTAATCGCGGCTGAAGCGCGCCAGGCGCCGGTGCAGGTGACCGGGAGCGTTGGCGCCCTCCGGATGTTCATCGGCCCAGCGCACCAGGGGGAGCAGGAAATGCCAGAAATACACCCCGGTCCATACCAGCATGGTGATCAGGAACAGGGGCAGGGCACCGTGGCGCATGACCCGCCACAATTGCTGCGCATCGGTCAGGCCGAACAATTGGGCACCCAACAGGCCAACGATGGGGGTCAGGGTGAAACTCGCCAACATCAGGGCGGTGAAGGCTGCAACTGCGCGCTTGGGTTCTTGCTCCATAGGTCTCTCTGGACCCTCCTCGTGCAGACCCTATTGGGTGCGTGGCGTCGTTACACTCCTTAAAATCCTTTTTATAAACGACAGTTACAAACTGTTCCAATAATTGCTCGCAGTATCATGCCATAACCGACCACTATTGCAAGACTATTCTCCCGGCAAATCCTGACCGCCCCTGACATACCCCTGGACCACCCGGGTGCGTACAATGCGGTCCATTCCAATCACAAGCGAACAGGATTTCCCATGAAACGCCGCACCTTCCTTCACAAGATCGGCGCCGGCACCCTGGCCGTGGGCGGCACCCTCGCCGCAGGCTGTCAGCCGCAAGACCAGGACCGCAGTGACACCGCATCGACCGCCCCCGGACAGACCTTCCAGTGGAAAATGGTCACCACTTGGCCCAAGAACTTCCCGGGCATGGGTACGGGCGCCAACTACCTGGCCAGGATCATCGGGGAAATGAGTGGCGGCCGCATCCAGGTGCGGGTCTACGGCGCCAACGAGCTGGTGCCTCCCTTCGAGATCTTCGATGCCGTGGGCCGCGGCACGGCGGAAATGGGGCATGGGGCTTCCTACTACTGGAAAGGCAAGAGCGAGGCGGCGCAGTTCTTCTCCGCCGTGCCCTTCGGCCTCACCGGCCAGGAGATGAACGCCTGGCTGTATCACGCTGGCGGCATGGAGCTGTGGGAAGAGGTGTACGCGCCCTTCGGGCTGGTACCCACGGCGGCCGGCAACACCGGCGTGCAGATGGGCGGCTGGTTCAACAAGGAAATCGGTTCCGTGCAGGACCTGCAGGGACTCAAGATGCGCATCCCGGGCCTGGGTGGCGAGGTACTGCGGCGCGCCGGCGGCACCCCGGTGAACCTGCCCGGCGGCGAGCTGTTCACCTCCCTGCAGTCCGGCGCCATCGATGCCGTGGAATGGGTCGGCCCCTACAACGACCTCGCCTTCGGCCTGCATCGCGCCGCGCGCTACTACTACTATCCTGGCTGGCACGAGCCGGGCACCACGCTCGAGTGCTTCATCAACCGCGAGGCCTTCGAGGCCCTGCCTCCCGACCTGCAAAGCATCGTCAAAAATGCCTGCAAGGTGGCCAACCTGGACATGCTGTCGGAATACACGGCGCGCAACAACGAGGCCCTGCGCAGCCTGGTGGACGAACACCAGGTGGAGCTGCGCCGCTTCCCCGACGACGTACTGGCCACCATCCGCAAGATGTCCGACGAGGTGGTGGCGGAGATCGCCGACAAGGATGCCCTGTCACGCAAGGTGTACGAGTCCTTCCTCGCCTTCCGCGAACAGGCCATGGCCTGGCACGACCTGTCGGAACGTGCCTACCTGAATGCGCGCGGTTCGTAACGGCCGTTGTCGGGGTGCAGCCAACATGCCCTAGCTGCCGTACACCACCCCCGGCAACCAGGTGGCCAGGGCGGGCCACAGCGCCAGCAGGCCCAGCATCAGCAACTGGATGGCGATGAAGGGCATCACCCCGCGGTAGATGTCAGCAGTGGCGATTTCCGGCGGCGCCACCCCTCGCAGGTAGAACAGCGCGAAACCGAAGGGCGGGGTCAGGAAGGAGGTCTGCAGGTTGATGGCGATCATCACCCCCAGCCACACGGGATCCAGCCCCATGGCCAGCAGCACCGGCGCCACGATGGGCACCACCACGAAGGTGATCTCGATAAAGTCGAGCACGAAGCCCAGCAGGAACATCATCAGCATCACCACCAGCATGGCGCCCAGCACGCCGCCGGGCAGGCTGGTCAGCAGCGCCTCCACCAGTTCATCGCCGCCCAGGCCGCGGAAGACCAGGGAAAACACCGAGGCGCCGATGAAGATCAGGAATACCATGCTGGTAATACGCAGGGTGCTGCGCATGACTTCACGCAACATGACGAGGTCGAAGCGCCGCTGCGCGGCGGCCAGCAGCATGGCGCCCACCGCCCCCACGGAAGCGGCCTCGGTAGGCGTGGCCACGCCACCGATGATGGAGCCCAGCACCGCGACAATGAGCAGCCAAGGCGGCAACAGGGCGCCCAGCAGCCGGCCCATGCCCACCCGTTCCCGTGCCAGGTTCACCGGTGGCAGGGCATCGGGACGCCACAGCGCCACCAGCATGAGATACGCCATGTACAGCACCACCAGCACCAGGCCCGGGATCAGGGCGCCGGCGAACAGGTCTCCCACGGATACGGTCTTGGGCGCAAACACACCCGCGTCCAGCTGCGCCTGCTGGTAGGACGAGGACAGCACGTCACCCAACAGCACCAGCACGATGGAGGGAGGGATGATCTGACCCAGGGTGCCCGAGGCGCAGATGGCACCGGTGGAAATCTTCGGGTCGTAGCCATGCCGCAGCATGGTGGGAAGGGCCAGCAGGCCCATGGTCACCACCGTGGCGCCGACGATGCCCGTGCTGGCCGCCAGCAGCATGCCCACCAGGATCACCGAGATACCCAGGCCACCGCGCAGGGAACCGAACAGGCCACCCATGGTTTCCAGCAGGTTCTCCGCCACCCGCGAACGCTCCAGCATCACACCCATGAACACGAACAGGGGCACGGCCACCAGGGTCTCGTTCATCATGATGCCGTAGATGCGGTTGGGCAGTGCCTCCAGGTAGACGGGATCGAACAGCCCGAAGGCAAAGGCGCCATAGCCGAAGGCGAGGGCCGTGCCCGCCAGGGTGAAGGCCACGGGATAACCCGCCATCAGCACCAGGCAGACCACCAGGAACATGAGCAGGGGCAGGTATTCGCTCATGCCGCGTCCTCGCCCAGCAACTGCGCCAGGCTGCGGCACAGCTGGGAGATGCCCTGCAGGATGAGCAGCGCGGCCATGAGGGGGATGACGCTCTTCAGCACATAGACCCAGGGCAGCCCCCCCGATTCGCGGGAACCCTCGCGAATGGACCAGGCGCTGGACACGTAGTCCCCGCTCACCCAGAACAGGAACACACATACCGGCAGCAGCAGGAACAGGACACCGACCAGATCGACCCAGGCACGGGACGTTGGCGACAGCTTGCGATAAAAGATATCCACCCGCACATGACCACCCTGCTTGAGGGTGTAGGCGGCACCGAGCATGAAAACCGTGGCATGCAGGTACAGGATCGATTCCTGCAGCATGGTCGAACTCAGGTTGAAACCATAGCGCAGCACCACCACGGAAAAGGTGGCGAGCACGATGCCCAGGGTCAGCCAGGCCACGGCGCGGCCGGTCCATTCCGCCAGGGTGTCGAGGCGGTCGGCCAGGGTCGTCAGAGGACGGGTGTTCATGGGGTCGCCATCATACAGGCTTGCGGTTCAGGTGACTGCCTGTAGGAGCGGCCATCGCTCGCGATCCACCGTGGCGCAGGCAGATCCTGTAGGAGCGGCCTTCGGCCGCGAATGAGATGTGCCACGCCAGGTTCGCGGCCGAAGGCCGCTCCTACAGGTGGGATGCGGAACCACTGCGGCGGGTGTTTCTACCAGCGGAAGATGGCCCAGTTCGGCACCAGCAGCCTGGGATCCAGTTCTCCGCGACGCGATTCCAGCTCGCCGTCGCCGTTGGTATCCATGAGGTAGTAGGCCGGACCCTTGGCGGGAGTGATCTTCACCATATAGAGCTGGCCGTTGATCCGGTATTCCTCGACCTCCCCACCGCCCTCGCGGCGGATGGTGACCTCGGGTTCGAGCTCATCGGTCACGGTGCCCGGCAGCGGAGGCGGTGCCAGCTCCGGCAGTTGCGCATCATTGTCGGCCAGTGCCGGGGCAGCCATCAGGGTCAGGACAAGCAACAGGTAGGGCATGGGAAATCCTTGGTCATCAGAGCTCGAGCAGCAGCTCTCGCTCCCGTGCGGAAGGCTCGAAGCCGCGGTTTTCGTAGTGATGGAATATAGCATCCACTACCTCGCCGGGTTCGTCCAGCAACTGGAAAAGGTCCATGTCCTCGGGGGAGATGGTGCCCTCGTCCACCAGGGTCTGCCGGAACCAGTCCAGCAGCCCGGTCCAGAATTGCGTACCCACCAGGATGATGGGAATACGCCGGGTCTTGCCGGTCTGCACCAGGGTGAGGATCTCCGCCAGCTCGTCCAGGGTGCCAAAGCCGCCGGGCAGCACCACGTAGGCCGAGGCGTATTTTACGAACATCACCTTGCGCGAGAAGAAGTGGCGGAAGTTGAGGGCGATGTCCTGGTATTCATTGCCGGCCTGCTCATGGGGGAGCTGAATGTTGAGACCGATACTCGGTGACTTGCCGCCGTAACAGCCCTTGTTGGCCGCCTCCATAATGCCGGGGCCACCACCGCTGACCACGGAGAAACCGGCATCGGACAGCTGCCGGGCGATCTCCTCGGCCAATATATAGTAGGGGTGGTCCGTGGGGGTGCGCGCCGAACCGAAGATGCTCACCGACGGCTTGATGCGCGCCAGGCGCTCGAAGCCTTCCACGAACTCCGCCATGATCTGGAAAATCTTCCAGGATTCACGGGTCAACTGGGTATCGTTGATGGGCACCAGGCCCCGCCGCACCAGATTCTTGTCTTCGTCCATTGTCTGCCTGTCCTGACCGCCTGAGGGGCCCTGTTGTAATTCCGTCACCACGGTAATGGGTGCAAATAGTATACCGTTGGCATGCACGCCGGGCTGCAATGATACCATGGCGACCTTGCCGCGACGGAAACGAGCCGGGAGCCCGACCTAATGCACAAACCCAACCCCTTTGTCCTGGTGGATGGATCGTCCTATCTGTACCGTGCCTTTCACGCACTGCCCCCCCTCACCAACTCCCGGGGCGAACCCACCGGGGCGGTGTACGGTGTGGCCAATATGCTGCGCAAACTGATCGACGACTATACGCCGGAACAGATTGCCGTGGTATTCGATGCCAAGGGCAAGACCTTCCGCGACGAACTGTTCGCCGAGTACAAGGCCCACCGGCCGCCCATGCCCGAGGAACTGAGCGCCCAGATCGCCCCCCTGCACGCCCTGGTGCACGCCATGGGATTGCCCCTGTTGCAGGTGCCCGGCGTGGAGGCGGACGATGTCATCGGCACCCTGGCGCGTCAGGCCTCGGGCGAGGGCCGGCACACCCTCATCTCCACCGGCGACAAGGACATGGCGCAGCTTGTGGACGAGCAGGTCACCCTCATCAATACCATGAGCAACACCCTGCTGGATCCCGCCGGCGTGGTGGAAAAATTCGGTGTGCCGCCGGAGTGCATCATCGACTACCTGGCCCTGGTGGGCGATACCTCCGACAACATCCCCGGCGTACCCAAGGTAGGGCCCAAGACGGCGGCCAAGTGGCTCAACGAATATGGCTCCCTGGACGAGATCATCGCCCATGCCGAGGAGATCAAGGGCAAGGTGGGCGAAAGCCTGCGCGCCAGCCTCGATACCCTGGCCCTGTCACGCCAGCTCGCCACCATCCGCTGCGATGTGGAACTGAAAGATGACCCCGCCAGCCTGCGGCGCCGGGAACCGGACAGGGATGCCCTGCGCGAGTGGTACAAAAAGCTGGAGTTCAACACCTGGCTGCGCCAGCTGGACGAAGGCGCGGCACCGGAAGCCAGCCCTTCCACCGCCCGCGAACCGTTGGACGCCGACTACGAAACCGTGCTCACCCAGAAGCAGCTCGATGCCTGGCTCGAACGACTGGAACGGGCCGAGCTGTTCGCCTTCGATACGGAGACCACCAGCCTGCGCTACATGGAGGCGCGCATCGTCGGCGTCTCCTTCGCCGTGGAGCCCGGCAAGGCCGCCTATGTGCCCCTGGCCCATGACTACCCCGGCGCACCCGAGCAACTGGACCGCGACCAGGTGCTGAACCAGCTGAAACCCCTCCTGGAAGATGCCGGCAAGGCCAAGCTGGGACAGCACCTGAAATATGATCTCAATGTGCTGGCCAATCACGGCATCCAGCTGCGCGGCATCGCTCACGACACCATGCTGGAATCCTATGTGCTGGACAGCACCGCCACCCGCCACGACATGGATTCACTGGCGCGCAAATACCTCGACCACCAGACCATTCTCTTCGAAGAGGTGGCCGGCAAGGGCGCGAAACAGCTCAGCTTCAACCAGGTGGCCATCGAGGAGGCCGCGCCCTATGCCGCCGAGGACGCCGACATCACCCTGCGCCTGCACGAAACCCTGTGGCCGAAGCTGCAGGCCGAGGCCGGCCTGCGTGCCGTCTACCAGGACATCGAGATCCCGTTGATCCCCATTCTGGCCGCCATGGAGCAGCGCGGCGTGCTGGTGGACCGCAAGCTGCTCGCCACCCAAAGCGGGGAACTGGCGAAACGCCTGCATGAAATCGAGGCACAGGCCCACGACATCGCCGGCCAGCCCTTCAACCTGGGCTCGCCCAAGCAGATCCAGGAGATCCTGTTCGACAAGCTGAAGCTGCCGGTGTTGAGCAAGACCCCCAAGGGTGCGCCCTCCACGGCGGAGAACGTACTGCAGGAACTGGCGGACCAGGGCCATGAACTGCCACGGGTTCTGCTCGAGCATCGCTCGCTCAGCAAGCTCAAGTCCACCTACACCGACAAGCTGCCGGAACAGATCGATGCCGACACAGGCCGCGTGCATACCTCCTATCACCAGGCGGTGGCCGCCACCGGACGGCTGTCCTCCTCGGACCCCAACCTGCAGAATATTCCCATC
>DATHUT010000428.1:0-2414 GCA_035462005.1 Gammaproteobacteria bacterium
TGGCCAGGATGGGACAGTCGGGACGGTGTTTGGAGACCAGGCGCGAGGTCAGCCCCGATTCCGTGAGACTGAAGATAGCCGCGGCCTTCAGCTGGGCGGCCATGGCCACGGCCGCCTGTCCCACCGCTTCGGTCACCACATCGGAAGGACTGGGCTGCATCTTCTGCAGGTAGCCGTACTCCTGCAAGTGGGTTTCGGCGCGTTGTGCCAGCACCGCCATGGTGTGCACCGATTCCACCGGGTACTTGCCGACCGCCGTCTCGCCCGACAGCATGACCGCCGAGGTGCCGTCGAGAATGGCGTTGGCCACGTCACTGGCCTCGGCGCGGGTAGGTTTGGGGTTCCATTCCATGGAGGCCAGCATCTGGGTGGCGGTAATGACCGGTTTCCCCTTCATCACCGTCATGCGGATCATTTTCTTCTGGGTGCCCGGCACGTCGGCCAGCGGAAGTTCCACGCCCAGGTCACCGCGCGCCACCATCAGGCCATCGGCGGCCTCGATGATCGCCTCCAGGTTGGCCACGCCAGCCTTGTTCTCGATCTTCGCGATAATGGGGATATTGATATTGTTTTCCGCGAGGATGGCGCGCATGCCCTCGATATCCGCGGCGTTCTGCACGAAGGAGGCAGCGATATAGTCCACGTCATGTTCGCATGCGAAACGCATTTCCCGCACCACGTCTTCGCGGCTCTCGGGATCCACGACACTCAGGGACAACTCCGTGTCGGGCAGGTTGACGCTCTTGCTGTTCCCCAGATGGCCACCATGGATCACGCGACAGTGGATGAGATCCTCCTCGACGGCCTCCACCTTCATCTCGATGGCGCCATCATCAATGAGTATGGGAGTACCGGGTTTAACTTCCCGGGCCAGTTTCTGGTAGGACACCGAGACACCGTTGGCATCACCCAGGTGCGGCTTCGTATGCAGGGTGAAGCGATTTCCCGGCTCCAGCAGCACCGACGGTTCGGCCAGCCGGCCAGTGCGGATCTCGATACCGCGGGTATCGATCATGATGGCAAGCGGGAGATCCAGCGCCTCCGCCGCGGCGCGCAGGCGGTGCACCCGTTCCCCTTGTTCCTCGAAGCTGCCGTGGGAGAGGTTGATACGGGCAACATTCATGCCTGCCAACAGCATGGCCTTGAGCAGGTCCGGTGTATCACAGGCGGGGCCGATGGTGGCGACGATCTTGGTCTTGCGTATGGTACCTGATTGCATGGTATTCCTGTTCTGGGACGGGGACACGCAGAATGCGATCCCCCGGGTGCATGGGCCTCATTCTACTCCATTCCCGCACCGGCTACCTTCTGGCGAGCTGGAGCACAACGGCCCGGTTGTGCTAGTCCACCAAAGCTTCCACCCGGCAGCCTCCCCCGGCACCGGCCAGTTCCCGGACCAGCCAAGGCAGGCAGGCCTCCATTTCCGCGCGCAGGCCCCAGGGCGGATTCACCACCAGCAGGCCGCTGGCGGTCATGCCATGACCGCGCCGGTCCGGGGCAATGGCAAGCTCATAGCGATCGACACGCGGAATCCCGGTAGCGCGCAGGGCGCGTTCCATCGATTCGACCCGCGCCCGCTCCACCACCGGGTACCAGAGGGCATACACCCCGGTGGCGAAGCGCTTGTGGGCCTGGTGCAGGGTCTCGATCGCCTGGCGGTAGTCGGTTTTTAACTCGAATGGCGGGTCAATAAGCACCAGACCGCGCCGCTCCATGGGCGGCACCAGGGCGATGCAGCCCTGGTAGCCGTCGACACAGACCACCTTGACGCGCCGGTCGCCGGCTGACTGTTCGCGCAGGGCCGCGTAATCGGCGGGGTGCAACTCGTGGAGAAACAGGCGGTCCGTGGAGCGCAGCAACTGGCGCGCCAGCCAGGGGGAGCCCGGGTAGTACTGCAATTCATTGCCTGGATTGAAACGACGCACCAGTTCCAGGTATTCGGCCAGTGGCACAGGCAGGTCAGCGCGCCCCCACAGACGGCCGATGCCGGTCTCGTACTCTCGGTTCTTTTGCGCCTGCACTCCCTGCAGGGTATAGCCACCGGCCCCCGCATGGGTATCGAGATAACAGAGCGGCTTATCCTTGCGCACCAGGTAAGCAAGGATGCGGCCCAGCACCAGGTGTTTGAGCACATCGGCATGATTGCCGGCGTGAAAGGAATGGCGGTAACTCAGCATGTTCGGGCCCGAATCCGCGGGATCCGCGCTCAGTAGTGCAGGGCCAGGGTGTCCAGCACCGCCTCGACCAGGTCCTCTTCCTCGCCCTCTTCCTCCAGGGCACAGGCATAGGTGACGAACAGCAGGCGATCCTCGGCCTTCAGGTACCACTCGCACCAGTATTCGCCCTCGGTGTCATAGCGCAGCACGAAGCCATCGAAGTCACCCAGCTCCACCTCTTCCAGTTCGGCACCCGCC
>DATHUT010000429.1:0-2515 GCA_035462005.1 Gammaproteobacteria bacterium
GGATTGGTGTCGTCGAAGCGCAGGTTGCAAGTACCCTGGTAGTCGCGCGCGACGCCGAAGTTCAGGCAGATGGACTTGGCATGGCCGATGTGCAGGTAGCCGTTGGGCTCCGGCGGGAAGCGTGTGACGATCTTCTGATGCCGTCCTTCCGCCAAGTCGGCCTCGATGATGTGGCGGATGAAGTTGGTGGGTGTCGAAGTCGTATCATTCATGATGCATGCTGACCGATGTAGTCCAGGGCCTTGTCGATGCGGCGCAGGCAGGCCTCGCGGCCGACCAGCCAGAGGGTGAGATCCAGGTCCGGCGAAGGCGCACCACCGGTGACGGCCACGCGCAGTGGCATGCCCACCTTGCCGAAACCGACGCCAAGTTCCGCCACCACCTGCTCCATGGCGGCATGGATGGCCTCGCGATTCCAGTCCGGCAGTTCCGCCAGGACCTGCTTCATCCTGGTGAGCGGTTCCACGGCGGCGGCCTTGAGGGCCTTGGCGGCGGCCTTTTCATTGAAGGTTTCGAAATCCCGGTAGTAGAAGGCGCTGATCTCGGCCAACTCCACCAGGGTGTGGGCGCGCTCGCGCTGCACCACCACCACGTCCACCAAGTCCGGGGCCGGCGCCGGATCGATGCCCAGCTGGCCCAGGTGCACGCTGAGGTAGCGCGCCACGTGGGCGGGATCACTGTTCATCAGGTACTGCTGGTTGAGCCAGTCCAGCTTGCCCGTATTGAAACAGGAGGCGGACTTGTTCACCTCGGCGATGTCGAACAGCTGGATCAGTTCGTCCACGCTGAACACCTCCTGGTCACCATGGGACCAGCCCAGGCGCGCCAGGTAGTTGAGCAGGGCCTCGGGCATGTAGCCCTTGTCGCGGTATTCCATGACACTGACCGCGCCATGGCGCTTGGACAGCTTGGCACCGTCGTCGCCATGGATCATGGGCACATGGGCATAGACCGGCGGTTCCACGCCCATGGCACGCAGGATGTTGATCTGGCGCGGGGTGTTGTTGAGGTGGTCTTCGCCGCGGATCACATGGGTGATCTTCATGTCGGCATCGTCCACCACCACGGACAGATTGTAGGTGGGCGAGCCGTCGCTGCGGGCGAGGATGAGGTCGTCCAGCTCCTCGTTGCGGAACACCACCCGGCCACGGATCTGGTCTTCCACCACAACCTCGCCCTCCAGGGGATTGCGCAGGCGCACCACGAAGGGCGCGTCGGGCGTTGGCGGCGCGGCGCCGGGGCGGCAATGGCCGTCGTAGCGGGGCTTCTGCTTGGTGGCCATCTGGTGGTCACGCAGGGCGTCCAGGCGCTCGCGGCTGCAATAGCACTTGTAGGCCTGCCTGGACGCCAGCAGTTCGCCGATGACCTCCTTGTAGCGGTCGAAGCGCTCAGTCTGGTAGAAGGGGCCCTCGTCGTACTCCAGTCCCAGCCAGGTCATGCCCTCGAGGATGGCGTTGACCGATTCCGCCGTGGAGCGCTCCAGGTCGGTATCCTCGATGCGCAGCACGAACTGGCCGCCGTGCTTGCGGGCATGCAGCCAGGAAAACAGTGCGGTGCGGGCACCGCCGACATGGAGAAAGCCCGTGGGGCTGGGGGCAAAACGGGTGCGAACGGTCATGGTGATGGGGTGCGGCCTTGCATCTATATAGAAGGCCGGGATTGTAGCAGATGCGCTACGGGTGCAGGCAGGACGCCCGGTGCCTGTACGGTCCCCTCGCCTGGCCCGTTGACCACCGCCGGCCGCGCCTCTACAATCCTCGCTCTTGAGTCTTCCCGGGCGGTTAGCTCAGCGGTAGAGCACTGCCTTCACACGGCAGGGGTCACTGGTTCAATCCCAGTACCGCCCACCAATAAAATCAGTACGTTATAAAAAAGCGGTCGATGACCAAGCGAAATCCATTTCCTTGGTCATCGACCGCTTTTTTCGCTTTTGTTACTGTGAAGTGACGCCGTCGGTCTCCTCGGAGAGGATGATTTCCACGCGTCGGTTCAACTGTCGACCCATGGCGGTATCGTTGCCGGCGACCGGGGACTCCTGGCCGTAACCACGGGTGGTGATGCGGTCGCTGTTGATGCCCATATCCAACAAGGACGTGCGCACGGCATTGGCACGACGTTCGGAGAGCCCGAGGTTATAGTCGGCGCTGCCGGTGCTGTCGGTATGCCCCTCGATCTGCACATTGCGCTGCGGGTACTGCTTGAGAAAGCCGGCGAGTTTTTCCAGGTTACGGATCCCGCCCGGCTTGAGCTGCGCCGTATTGGTGTCGAACAGCACGTCGCCAAGGGTGATCACCAGGCCGCGCTCGGTCTGTTTTGCATTCAACTCCTTAAGCTCCGCTTCGAGCTGGCGGGAGCGCATTTCCGCTTCACGCGCCTGTTCCTGCGATATTTCAGACTGCATCCGTAACAAGGCCGCCTCCCGCCGGGCCGTCTCCGCGCTTTGCAGGGCCTTATCCGCCTCGGCCGTCCTGGCCTCGAGGCGAATATCGCCGCGCTCCTTGGCGGCATTTGCGAC
>DATHUT010000430.1:0-2263 GCA_035462005.1 Gammaproteobacteria bacterium
ATGGTCTTGATGCCCATGCCACGCGCCACGTCCACCAGCGCCTTCACGAACAACTGGTCGGCATTGTTCTCGTGGATCTCGCGAATGAAGCTGCCGTCGATCTTCAGGGTATCGACCCGCAGGTGCTTCAGGTAGGAGAAGGATGAGAAGCCCACGCCGAAATCATCCAGGGAGATGTGGCAACCGAGCTTGCGCACCTTGGCGATGAAATCGATGGCATCGTTGAGCTTCTCGCAAGCGGCCGTCTCCGTGACCTCGAAAGTAAAGCGTTCCGGCGGCACGCGCGATGCACGGATTTCACGGACGATGAGCTCGAACATCTCCTCGTTACCCACCGACATGCCAGAAAGATTGATGGAAAAACCCGCGTCGGGATTCTCGTCCCGGTGCTCCGCCAGATAGCGAATGGCCTTGGTGACAATGATACGGTCCACCTGGTGTATGAGGCCGAACTGCTCGGCGGTGGGTATGAACTTGCCGGGCGGAAACAGGGTGTCGCCCGGCGCCTTCATGCGCACCAGCACTTCGTAATGATGCACCCGCCCGGTCGCCACGCTGACGATGGGTTGGAAGGCGAGCACGAACAGGTCCTGCTCGATGGCCTCCACCAGGCGATCCTTCCAGGCCAGCTGCGAATTCATACGCTCCTGGGCCATCGCCCCCTCATCGAACAACAAGGCACGGTTGCGGCCGGCATCCTTGGCCGCGTACATGGCGGTATCGGCCTTGGCCAGCAGTTCCACCGGTGCATTACCATGCTGCGGGAACAGGGCCACCCCGATGCTGGCGGAGAGATTAACGGTACGGTCGCCCAACTGGGGCTTGAGTTCCTGGATGCGATCCAGCAGCTGGCGGGCCTTTTCCATGGCATGGGCCTCGTCCATGGCCGGGAAGGCAAGGGCAAATTCATCGCCACTCAGGCGGGCAATGAGGTCCTCGTCGCGCGACAGGCGCTTGAGCAGACCGGCCACCTGCACGATCATTTCATCACCGGCAAAATGCCCGGAGGTATCGTTGATCAGTTTCAGGTGATCCAGGTCCACCAGCATCAGGGCGCCGGATTGGCTCACGCGCTCGACACGACGCACCTCGTGCTCCAGGTCCTTGAGAAAGCGGCTGCGGTTGCTGAGACCGGTAAGATGATCCTGGTTGGCCAGCACCATCATGTTCTGCTCGTCCTGCTTCGACTTGGTGATGTCCCGCGCCGTGCCGCGGTAACCCTTGTGCTGATCGCCCTCGCGCACCGCCATGGCATTGAGGCGCAGGCAATGACGCTCTCCCTCGCTGTCACTGACCCAGCATTCCACATCCTTGAAGTTGCGCATCTTGTGCTGTCCGGGTCGCAGCAAGGACATCAACTCCACCAGATTGTTGCCCGGGAACACGTCGGCAAAGGTGCGTCCGAGCAACTGCTCGGCACCGAAACCGAGGTTGTCGCGCACCGTCTCGGACACGAACAGGAAGCGGCCATTGCGGTCGGTCTCCCAGAGCCAGTCGGAAGAACTGCCGGCGAAATCGCGGAAGCGTCGACGCGAACGCTCCACCTCCTCGCGGGAGGAGGACAAGCTGGCGATCATGCCCTTGAAAGAGGTGGCCAACTCGCCCAGTTCGTCGTTGCGCTGGATGGCGATGCGCTGGTCGAAATTGCCCTCGGCGATAGCGCGGGTGGCCCTCACCAGGGACTGGATGGGACGGGTCAGGGTGCGGCGGCTGATGCTGATTCCCACCAGGGCAGCCAGCAACAGGATCAGGGCGGAGGCAATCAGGGCGCTGCGCACCAGTTCCTGGTAGGGTGCCCAGTAGGCGGACAGGGGCCGGGCCAGCAGCAGCTGGGCCGCCGTGCCGCCGCCACCCGCGGTGGCCAGGATGCGATGCAGACGGCCCACATGGGCCTTGTCCTCCACGTCGAACCGCAACACCGCGCTGTTACCCTTGGCAGGCATACGCCGGGCGATATCCGCCAGGCCGGGCTGGCTGCTGCCCAACACCAGGCCATCGCGGAATACCACCACCTCGGCCTGCACCAGGGAATGGATGCGTTCCACGTCCCGCTGGGCGAATTCCTCGCCCACCAACATGACTCCCAGGCGCCCGCCCAGGGGATGTTCGATGGGAATGGCCACCAGGCGCAGCAGGTTGTCGTACACCATGCCATTGCCGAAGGCCGCCTCAGCGCCCCCGCTGGTCAATTGTTGTACCAGGGCCAACAATACTTCCGAGGACAGCACTTGCGGTGAGGTGAAATGAGGTTTGCTCCCCTGCC
>DATHUT010000431.1:0-3022 GCA_035462005.1 Gammaproteobacteria bacterium
CCTGAATGCGCCCGATGCCGTGCGCTATGCCTTCGCCCATGTAGGCGTGGCCCTGTGGACCACCTCGGCGGTGCTGGTGGCGGGCTTCCTGGTGCTGGCCCAGTCCGCCTTCGAACTGAATGCCGGCATGGGACTACTCACCGCCATCACCATCAGCTTCGCCCTGGCGGCCGATTTCCTGTTGTTGCCGCCGCTGCTGATGAAACTGGAGAGGAGATGATATGAGGACGATTTCCGTAGTGCTGCTGCTGAGCCTGTTCATGCCCATTGCCCTGGCCGAGACGCCAGAGGAACGCGGACTGGCCATCGCCCGCGAGGCAGACCGCCGCGACCAGGGCTGGGGGGATTCCAGTGCCAGTATGGCTATGATCCTGCGCAATTCCCAAGGCGACGAGAGCCATCGCCAGGTGCGGGTCCGCAACCTGGAAGTGGAAGGGGATGGTGACAAGACCCTGACTATCTTCGACGAACCGCTCGATGTGAAGGGGACCGCCTTTCTTACCTACAGCCACAAGACCGGCCCCGATGACCAATGGCTTTACCTTCCGTCCCTGGCCCGGGTCAAGCGCATCTCCTCGCGCAACAAGTCCGGACCCTTCATGGGCAGCGAATTCGCCTACGAGGACATCTCCTCCGACGAGGTGGAGAAATACACCTACCAGTACCTGCGTGACGAGGTCTACGAGGGCATGGATTGCTACGTCATGGAACGCTACCCCGTGGATCCCAATTCAGGCTATTCACGGCAGGTAGTATGGATCGACCAGGCCGAGTACCGGCCGCAGCAGGTGGTCTATTACGACCGCAAGGATGCACTGCTGAAGACCTTGCGTTTCCGTGATTATCGTCAATACCTGGATCAGTACTGGCGCGCCGATCGGTTCCTGATGGAAAACCACCAGACCGGCAAGAGCACCGAGTTGCACTGGTCCGACCAGAAGTTTCGCCAGGGCCTGACAGATCGGGATTTCGACCAGAACAGCTTGCGCCGGGCACGCTGATGGCGGGCGTGGCGACACGCGTCAATGCGACCTGGTTCATGGCGGTGATGCTGGCTTGGGGCGGCCCGGCCATGGCCCAAGGGCAGTGGTCCGGCCAGTTGGCCACCGAGGCACGCCTGTTCGCTGACTCGCCGGCCCATCCCGGCCAGGGTGCCGGTTCCCTGTCCCTGGCCCTGCAGCCCGAGTATTACCGTAGTTGGGACGAGGGCCGGCAGAGTTTTCTGTTCGCACCTTTCCTGCGTCTCGACAGCCGCGATGCCGAACGCAGCCACGGCGACATTCGCGAACTCTCCTGGATCCGCGCCAGCCGTGATTGGGAACTGCGCCTGGGGATCCGCAAGGTCTTCTGGGGGGTCACGGAATCCCAGCATCTGGTGGATATCCTCAACCAGACCGACCTGGTGGAAAATCCTGATGGCGAGGACAAGCTGGGCCAACCCATGGTCAACCTGGCCCTGGTTCGCGAGTGGGGTACCCTGGACCTGTTTCTGCTGCCGGGTTTCCGCGAGCGCACCTTTCCGGGTATCGAGGGTCGCCTGCGGCCGGCCCTGGTGGTGGATACCGAACAGGCCGTGTACGAGTCTTCTCGCGAGGAACGGCGGATTGACGCAGCCCTGCGCTGGAGCCACTACATCGGGCCCTGGGATCTGGGTCTTTCCCATTTTCATGGCACCGGCCGCGAACCCCGACTGCTGCCCGGCGTGGATGGCGGTGGCCAACCGGTACTGGTGCCCCATTATGATGTTATTCACCAGACCGGCCTGGCTCTGCAGCGCATTGCCGGTGACTGGTTGTGGAAGCTGGAGCTGATACGTCGCTCAGGGCAGGCCGATACCTTCACCGCCGCCGTGGGCGGTTTCGAATACACCCTGGTGGGCCTGCGCGAAAGCGTTATGGATCTCGGCCTGCTGCTGGAGTATTCCTTCGACGACCGCAAGGATGCCGCGCCCAATCCGTTCGAAAACGACCTGTTCCTCGGCACGCGCTGGGTCTTCAATGACGTGGACGGCACGGAGATTCTCGCCGGCCTGTTCCTCGACCTGGACCATCATGGTCGTCTGTACAACCTGGAGGCCAGTCGTCGCATCGGCAATGCCTGGCGCCTGAGCGCCGAACTGCGCGTCTGGCAGGCCTTCCCGGTTGCCGACCCCCTGCATGCCTTCCAGGCCGACGATCACCTGCTGGTGGAGCTGGCGCGGTATTTCTGAAACCCCTACCGAATATCCTCGATCGCGAACTTGCGCTCCAGCACCTGTGGCGTGATGACGGCATAGCCTTGCAACTGCCAGTGGGCCAGTTCGGTGATGGCGGAGGGGACCACGCGAACGAAATCCTGCAGCTCCTCCAGGCGGTAGCCGAAGTCCGCCATGGCCAGTCCGCAGACGATGAACTCCACGCCCAGGCTGTGGTAGTAGCGCATGCGCTGCACGGCATCCTCGTATTTTGCGGCATTGTGTTTCGCCAGGGTCACGGTCTCAGCCCCATGGACGATGACCTTGAGGTCGAGGAACTCCGGCGCCATCTCATAGGGTGATTCCATGAGCGGGTTCATGAGGGAGCGGATCCAGTACAGGGCGGAGTTGATCTTCTCCGGATGGTCGAAGTAGAAATCAAACACCACCTTCTGCTCGTCGTAGGGTGTCTGTACCCACTCGGCGCCCTTGTCGGCACCCTTTTCGGCAAGGGCGGGACCGGCAAGCAGGGCGAGCATCAGCAGCAAGGAAGGTATGCGCATGGGACACCTTGATCGTATGAAAGATTACAGGATCAAGATCAGTATAGTGCAGGATGTGATCACACCAGCGCGGAAAACCTGACATCTGGTGTTGCTATTCGTTGACCTCGCTGATTTCGTGCCGGCTGGCGAGTTTCACGCGTGCCTCGTAGGTCTCGCGGGCCATGCGCACATCCTCCAGGAAGTATTCCAGTTCATCCAGGCGCAGCGCCTGCGGCCCGTCCACCAGGGCCTTGCCGGGTTCAGGATGGAAATCCACCAGGATCATGTTGGCGCCGGCGACCAC
>DATHUT010000432.1:0-2421 GCA_035462005.1 Gammaproteobacteria bacterium
TCCATGCGGCCGACGGTCCCCTGACTGCATTCCGGCTACCTTGCTTACCACCGCATGTCGGCCGACTTTTGTGAATTCGCTTCATGACAGGAGATTGTAGTGAGTCTGGGACCTGTAATGCTGGATGTAGCGGGTACATCCCTGAGCAAGGAGGAAGGTGAACTGCTGCGTCAACCTGCCGTGGGCGGTGTGATCCTGTTCAGCCGCAACTTCGTTTCCCCGGAGCAGGTGGCTGCCCTGGTGACGGACATCCATGCCTTGCGTACGCCGCGACTGCTGGTGGCGGTTGACCAGGAGGGTGGTCGCGTGCAGCGCTTCCGCGACGGTTTTACCCGCCTGCCGCCGGTGCGACGGCTGGGCGAACTGTACGACCAGGACCCGCGCCGGGCGCGGCAGCTGGCGGAGGTCAGCGGTTGGCTGATGGCGGCAGAACTGCGTGCCATCGGCATCGATATCAGTTTCGCGCCGGTGCTGGATCTGGATTACGGGGTTTCCACGGTAATCGGGGACCGTGCCTTTCATCGCAAGCCCGAGGTGGTGGCGGAGCTGGCCCAGGCCTACCAGCGCGGCATGGGAGAGGCCGGCATGGCCGCCACAGGCAAGCACTTCCCGGGCCATGGCGCCGTAGTGGCCGATTCCCATCTCGAATTGCCCATCGACGAGCGGCCATTCGCGGAACTGGAGTTCGATGACCTGTTGCCCTTCGAGCGTCTGGCTCACCAGGGCATGAAGGCCATGATGGCCGCGCATGTGATCTATCGCGACTGCGATTCCCGCGCCGCCGGCTTTTCTCCCTTCTGGTTGCGTACCGTGCTGCGTGAGCGGCTGGGTTTCCAGGGCGCGATATTCAGCGATGACCTGAACATGAAGGCGGCGGCCTGCGCGGGCGATTATCCCGCGCGGGCGCGCACGGCCCTGGGTGCCGGCTGTGATATGGTGCTGGTTTGCAACGCGCCGGAACAGGCACGCCAGGTGGTGGAATCCTTGCGGGACTACCATGACCCTGCGGCGATGATGCGCCTGGCGCGACTGCACGGCAGCGGAGAAGAACGGGGTCTGCAGGTCCTGCGGGCCAGCGAAGAATGGCGCATCGCCGTGGCCGCGGTGCAATCCTGTGATCCTGAGCCCCTGCTGGACATGGATCTGTAGCCACGGCGACCAGAGCCGAGGCGGTGGTACTGTCCCTTGCAGGTCTCTATAATCGCCCGAACGCAATCCGGATGGAGAGGGTGACATGGCCGATAAATTGCTGATCATTATGGTCAATACGGATCCAGCCAATCCCACGGAACTGGGCGCGCCCTTCTTCCAGGCCACGGTTGCGGCGGCCATGGAGTATGACGTGGAGATCGTGCTGACGGGGCGCGCGGGCGAACTGGCCAAGGCCGGGGTGGCGGAGGGCATCGTGCTGAAGCAGGGTAGCGAGCGTACCGTCTACGACTACATCAAGGATGCCCATGAAGCCGGTGTCAAATTCAAGGTGTGTACCCCGACCCTAGAACTCTGGGGCGATGAACTCATATCCGAAATCGACGAAACCGTGGGCGGCGCCTATATCATCAGCGAAGCCATGGACGACAACACCGTAACCTTCACTTACTAGGCAATCCGACTTTCCATGAGCAACTCCCTTGAGCAGGCCCGGCAGGTATTGCAGGAGGCCGATGAACTCTACAGCGTCAGCGAGGTGGACGCTGCCTTCGAGGACCTTGCCCGGCGCATCAGTGCATGCATGGCGGCAGACAATCCCCTGTTTCTGTGCGTCCTCACGGGCGCCATCATTCCGGCGGGACAATTGCTGACCAGACTGGATTTCCCCCTGGAGGTCGATTACCTGCACGCCACCCGATACCGGGGTGAAACCCGCGGCCGCGACCTGCAATGGATCGCCCGGCCACAAACCCCCCTGAAGGGGCGCGTGGTGGCAGTGGTGGATGACATTCTCGACGAGGGTCATACCCTGGCGGCCATTCTCGATTACTGCCGCCAGGAAGGTGCGGCCGCGGTCTACAGCGTGGTGCTGGTGGATAAGCAGCATGACCGGCGTGTGCCTGGTTTGAAGGCGGATTTTCACGGCCTGGTGGTGGAAGACCGTTACGTCTTCGGCCAGGGCATGGACTACAAGGGCTACCACCGCAACCTGCCCGGCATCTACGCCGTACGCGGCCATTGAACTCACAGGATAAAGCTGCATGTCTGATCTAGCGATTATTGGTGGTACCGGCCTTACCACGCTGAACGGTCTCAACATCGCCCGACGCGAGATGCGCCGCACCCCCTATGGCGAACCTTCCGCTCCGTTCATCCACGGGGATTTCTGCGGTACTGAAGTGGTGTTTCTTGCCCGCCATGGTTCCGGTCATACCATTCCGCCCCACCGCGTGAACTACAAGGCCAATCTCTGGGCGCTGCAGGATATGG
>DATHUT010000433.1:0-7505 GCA_035462005.1 Gammaproteobacteria bacterium
ATATTTCCTGTGGTGTGCGCACCCTGCACACCGGGCTGACGCCGGGCGATCTCGAACCGGTGAAACAGCGGCTGGCCGATCGCCTCTATCAGGACATCCCTGCCGGACTCGGCAGCACCGGCGCCATACGGCTCAACCAGAAGGAAATGGATGCCATGCTGGCCGGCGGGGCGCGCTGGGCGGTGGAGCGCGGCTATGGCACGAAGGCCGACCTGGAACGCACAGAGGAAACCGGCTGCATGCCGGGCGCCGATCCCCGTGCCGTCTCCCAGAAGGCCAAGGACCGCCAGCGTGAGGAGGTGGGCACCCTGGGCTCCGGTAATCATTATCTCGAGGTGCAACGGGTGGAGGAGATCTTCGACGAAGAGGCCGCCCGGTCCTTCGGCCTGCGTCGCGACGAAATCCTGGTCAGCATCCACTGTGGCTCGCGCGGCCTCGGCCATCAGATCGGCACCGAGTTCCTGCGTCGCATGCTGGTGGCCGCCGGAGCACACGGCATTACCTTGCCCGACCGCGAGCTTGCCTGCGCGCCGCTGCAGTCCGACCTGGGCCGGGAGTACCTCGGCGCCATGCGCGCCGGCATCAACTGCGCCCTGGCCAACCGCCAGGTCATCACCGATCTCGCCCGCCAGGCTTTTGCCGCCGTGCTGCCTCCGGCGGAGTTGCGCCTGCTCTACGATGTGTCCCACAACACCTGCAAGGAAGAGCTGCATGTGGTCGATGGCGTGAAAAAACACCTGTTCGTGCACCGCAAGGGCGCCACCCGCGCCTTCGGCCCCGGCCATCCCGCCGTACCCGAGGCCCTGCGCGCCGCCGGCCAGCCGGTGCTGATCGGTGGCAGCATGGGTACGGCGTCCTACATCCTGACGGGCACCGCGACAGGCATGGAGCAGTCATTCGCCTCAGCCTGCCACGGTGCCGGCCGTGCTATGAGCCGCCATGCGGCTTTTCGGCAATGGAAGGGCCGGCAGGTGATCGATGAACTGGCCGCGCGCGGCATCCTGGTGCGCAGTCCATCCTCGCGCGGGATCGCCGAGGAGGCGCCCGGTGCCTACAAGGATGTGGGTGCGGTGGTGGACGCTGCCCACCAGGCCGGCCTGGCTCGCAAGGTGGCCAGGCTTTCGCCGGTGATTTGCATCAAGGGGTAGGGATTCCCTGCGTAAACCTCTTATCGTCATTCCGGCGCATGCCGGAATCTGCTACCCTCGCGCACTGGTTTGAATGACAAAGGTGTGCGGCAGCATGGCAGGCAAGGCAAAGAAATCCCGGCGCGAGCGCAAACAGGCCATCCAGGCCACGGTCAGTGGTGGAAAGTCCCGTGCTGCTGACCTGGCGGATCGCCATCGACTCTACGAGCTTTCGGTGCAGAACGTGGAGGGCGAATTCGAGTTCGTGGACGAAACCTACGAGAAGCTGCGGGGCCACAAGGCCCGCATCCTGCGCGAGGATTTCTGCGGCACGGCGGCCATGGCCTGCGAGTGGGTACGAAACCGGGAAGATAACCGCGCCTATGCCGTAGATCTGGATGGCGAAGTGCTGGGGTGGGGGCGCGAGCATAATGTCGGGACCCTGGACGGGAAGCAGGTGAAGCGTGTGGAGCTGATCCAGGACAATGTCCTGACCGCGAATACCCCGCCTGCGGACATCATCCTGGCCATGAACTTCAGCTACATGATTTTCGAAACCCGCGATAGCCTGCGCGCGTATTTCGCCAAGGCACGTGAGAACCTGGCGGACGATGGCGTGTTGTTCCTCGATGCCTTTGGTGGCTATGACGCCTACAAGACCATGAAGGAACGCACCAAGCACGACGATTTCACCTATATATGGGAACAGGCCAGCTACAACCCCATCAACAGCCATATGGTGTGCTACATCCATTTTGCTTTTCCTGATAAATCCAAGATGAAGCGGGCCTTCACCTACGAATGGCGCATGTGGACCCTGCCGGAATTGCAGGAGCTGCTCAAGGAAGCGGGCTTCTCGAAAGTGACCGTCTATTGGCAGGGCTGGGATGAGGACGATGAGCCCGATGGTGACTTCCAGCCGGTAACAGAGGCCGATGCCGACCCGGGCTGGGTATGCTTTCTTTCGGCGGAGAAGTAGTCAGGCCGCATGCATGGCTCATTGCCGGGCGATGACCTGTCGTTCCGGTATCGGAGCGAAATCGTGGGTTTGTGCTTCCAGGGTTGCCAGTGCCTGCCGCAACGGCGTGGGCTGGTGAATGCCGTAACCCTGGCCGAAATCCACACCGAGCCGGCGAAGCAGCACGGCGGTGCGTCGATCTTCCACGTATTCCGCCACGGTCTGGATCCCCATTACATGCCCCACGCGGTTGATGGCCTCCACCAGGGCCAGGTTGGTGGCGTTCCCGCGGATATCGCGTACGAAGTCACCATCCATCTTCACCAGGTCTACGGGCAGGTTCTTCAGGTAGGCGAAGGAGCTCACGCCGCTGCCGAAATCATCCAACGCGATGCGACAGCCACGGTCCTTGAGGCGGGTGATGACTTCGATGGCGCGCCCCAGGTTGGCGATGGCCGAGGTTTCGGTGATTTCGAAACATAGCCAGCCCGGATCGATATTCAGTTCCGCAAGCTGATTGAGGACAAAATCCAGGAACTGCTCGTCGCACAAGGATTGGGCGGACAGGTTGATGGATACCCAGTCACCGGCTTGCAGGAATGTGGCACGCTGGCTGGCCAACACCTGCAGGGTGTTGCGAATCACCCAGCGGTCGACCTGCCCCATGAGGTTGTAGCGTTCCGCTGCGGGAATGAAAGACATGGGTGGGACCAGCTTGCCTTCCAGATCGAGCATGCGCACCAGGATCTCGCCACAGCGCGCGCGGTGGCCGCGTTGCAATGGCGCAATGGCCTGGTAGTAAAGAGTAAAGCGGCCCTCTTCCAGGGCGCTGTTGATATGGTGTACCCACTGCATTTCCCCATGCCGGCGGGCAATATCGGCATCGTCGGGACGGTAGAGGTGGATGCGGTTGCGGCCGGCCTCCTTGGCCAGGTAGCAGGCGCTGTCGGCGGTGCTGAACAGCTCCTGCAGATTGCCGGAGGCGCGGTCGATGGGCACCACCCCCATGGAGAAACGGGTGGCGAAACGCTTGTCTTCCCAGATAAAGGGCATGGCCTGCATTTCCTCGCGGATGCGTTCCACCATGCTCAGGGTGCCCTCGGCGTCGTTGTTGCGGATCAGGATGGCGAATTCGTCGCCACCCAGCCGCGCCACCGTGTCTTCTTCGCGCAGGCGGCTGGATAGCGCGCCGGCCACCCGTTTCAGCTGTTCATCACCGGCCAGGTGACCGCAGGTGTCATTGATGACCTTGAACTGGTCCATGTCGATGAAACACAGCCAGGATTCCCGATCATGGCGCTGGGCATCCTCCAGGGCACGGCTGACCCGGGCCTCGAATTCGCGCCGGTTGAGCAGGCCGGTGAGCTCATCGTGGCGGGCCTGGTAGGACAACTGGCTGGCCAGACTGCGCATCTGGGTGACATCGCGGAATACCAGGATGGCGCCCAGCTGCCTGTGATCCCGGTCGTGGATGGGGGATGCCGTGTATTCCACCGCCAGGTCATTACCGTCGTCGCGATGCAGAATGGCCTTGTCATCGGAGGTGACCAGGCCACTGCGGCGCAGCACCTGTGCCATCGGGTCCAACAGGCTGGCAGGTTTCCCTTCCGGTGACAGATGCAGCACCTCGGCCACGGGCTTGCCCAGGACCTGTTCCGCATGGCAACCCAGCAGGGAGGCCGCGGCGGCGTTCAGCTCCTCCACTTCACCCTCCAGGTTGGTGCATATCACCCCTTCCCCGATGGAGTGCAGGGTCACCTGGGCGTGCTCCTTGGCATTGAACAGCCGGCGCTCGGAGTCCAGGGCCTGACGCTGCACATAGCGGGCGATGAACAGGGTTACCAGGATGAAGCCTGCCGCCAGGGCCAGCATGATGGTCAGGGTACGGTCGAATTCTGCGTGCGTTTCCTCGGCGGCGATGCGGGCCAGGTCCTTCTGGTAATCCGCCAGTTCGGTCAGCACGGTAAAGGTGCGGTCCTGTCCGGGCATGATCTCTTCCATCAGGGAACGGTGCGCCTTTTCGCGATCACCGGTGCTGATGTGGCGGGCCACTTCCCGCTGGGACGGGGCCACCTGCGCCGTCAGTGCCTGCTGCAGATCCAGTAAACGCCGTTCGACGGGGCTCAGGGGCAGTTGCAGGATAGTTTCACGGGCGGCCACGAACTGGCTGCCATAGGCATTGAACTGCATCCATTCGGCATCCTGATCGAAGGGATCATCCAGCAGCAGCATGCGGTAGAGGTTGATGGTGCGCTCACGGGCCGCATAGCGCATCTCGGATACCAGTTCGATTTTGAGGTTATTGATATGGACGAGCTGATCCAGGCGCTGCTGGCTGTTTTCCACCATGCGTACGCCGATGAGAAACAGGGCCACCATCAGTACCACCACCAGGCTGAAGCCCAGGGCTACGACGTTTTTGGTGTTGGTGAGATGCAACTTCATAAAGGCTCAGCTCGATCGTTGCAAACTAGTGTAGCACTGGCTTTGATCGCGGCCGCAGGCCTTTCCATAGTACAGGGCCTGGTCCGCCTGACGCAGAAGGCGTTCCAGCCGGTCCGCCTGACCCGCCATCTCTGCATCGAGGGTCGCGATACCAATGGAGGCGGTAATGCGCAAGTGCTGCTCACCGGCATTCAGTTGCAATGCGCGCAGTGAATCCAGGATGCGTGTGGCCATCTGCCGGGCGCCGTCTTCGTCGGTGTTGGCCAGCGCCAATACGAATTCCTCGCCGCCGAAGCGAGCCAGAATATCGCCGTCACGGATCTGCGCCTTGAGCAGTGCGGCGGCGATCTGCAGCACCCGGTCGCCCATGTCGTGACCGTGGGAATCGTTGATGAGTTTGAAATGGTCCAGGTCGATCATCAGCAGGCTGAAGGCATGATTGTGGCGTGTCGCCAGGGCCAGGGCGCTGGTGGCCTCGGCAAAAAAGAAGCGGCGATTGTGCAGCCCGGTCAATTCATCGACGATGGATAACTGGTGGTAGCGGCGCTTGAGTTCTTCCGCTTCGTCCAGGGCCTGTTCCAGTTCCCGGGTGCGGCTGCGGATCTCCTCCTCCATACGGTGATAATAACGCCAGTTGGCCAGGATCTGGGCGAGGAAGCCGGCGAATACCTGGAGCAGGCGTTCGTGTCCTTCATGGAAGAAGCGGGTGTGGGGATGGGATACATTCACCACGCCAAGCACCCGGCCATTAAGGCAGACCGGAACGCAGATCAGGGAGCCGATATTCCCGGGGGTGAATTGTTTGTCCGGTGGCAGAAAGCGGCTCTCCGTAGGACAGTCCCGGCAATGTTGCAGGCGGCCCGTCTCTGCCGCCATGCCGATGATGCCCTGGCCGAGACGAAAGACCATGGGTTTGCGCCCGGCTCGTTCGTGGGAAGTGGCAGGCTCCAGCAGGTCTTGCCAGTCCAGTCCGCTGGCGCACACCAGCTCTTCGTCCTTCAGCAGGAAGATGGAGCAGCGTTCCAGGTCATGGTTTTCCATCAATACCCGCATCGCCCCGCGCAGCAGGCTGGTTTCATCGGCCTGCTGCAAGGACAGGGAAGACAGGCCGCGCAAGGCGGACAGGTCGTTCACCAGGCGCATGAAGCGCTGGCTCAGCTCCTGGTAGGCTTCGACGAAGGGTGTGCTGTCCATCCTATGCTACCCCTCCCGCGAGGGTTCGCGCCAGGGAGTGGGTCTGCTCGCCTTTGCTGCGCAAGCGTTCCAGGGCAGCGGCCACGGCATTCTCAGGCAACTCCAACACGTTATGATTGCTGATCAGGTCCGGTACAGCTTCGGATTCCATGGTGCAGTACTGCTTCCGTATCAAACGGCTGCAATAACCGATCAGGCACACTGTCCGCCAGCTCTCACCACGATACTGGTAGTCATGATGGTGACTGATAATGTGCAGAATCCTTTCAGGCAGATGCCACTTGTGACCGAGCATCACTCCGGCCTCGCTGGCACGGAGGCCGATGATGTTCTGCTGCAATGCCTCCAGTGGCGTGGCCGGGTTGGCGTCGGCCTGACGCAGTACCTCGCAGAGCTGTTTGGGAAAACAGTGAGCCAGTACCAGGTCACCGAGGTTGTGCAGCAGGCCGCCGAGGAACAGATACTCGTTGGCACCGGGTTCCAACTTCGCCTGGGAGGCGAGTTGGCTGGCCAGGGTCGATGTGAGCATGGCCAGGCACCAGTAGTGGTCGAGCGGAAAGGCGGGACAGGCGCGGGTGTCGAAGGGGGCGCTGAGGGCGATACCCAGGGACAGGCTTTTCACCAGGTTCAGCCCAAGCACCCGGATGATGGCGGTGGAGAGGTCGTAGATCGGTTCGCGCTGGCTGAAATAGGCGGAGTTCGCCACCCCGATCAGGCGAGCTGTCAGGCCCGGATCCCGCTCGATGATCCGGCACAGACGGTTGATATCGATCTCCTCCCGGTTCAGCTCCAGCAACAGTTCCTGGGCCACGGGCGCGAGGGGCGGCAAGTGTGGAAGTTCCTGGATGCGGGCGCGTGGGCTGTCCGGATTTTCGGATTCGGGTGTGGAGCTCATGCCCTTCCTCCTGTCCGGCCTGCTGACACGGTGTGGTCCCATTCGGGATGGTTCTTATGTAATTCCACTAAATCAGTCACTTAGAAGAAATCGAATGGCCGGTGGGATATGCAGAGTGTAGCGTCCGGTTGGGGGAAATATTTACCGGATTTCCGGATATTTGGAGAGGGTGGGAGGTCAGGCGAAGCGCATGGAGAGGTCCAGGGCACGCACATCCTTGGTAAGGCCGCCCACGGAGACGAAATCCACCCCGGTGGCGGCGATGGCGCGTACCGTTTCCAGGGTAACGCCGCCGGAGGCTTCCAGTTTCGCCCGGCCTGCGGTGAGGGCTACCGCCGCCTCCAGGTCGGCCCGGGAGAAGTTGTCCAGCAGCAGGATGTCGGCCCCGGCGTCCAGGGCCTCACGGAGCTGGTCGAAATCCTCCACTTCCACCTCCACGGCCAGGCCGGTACCCAAGGCCCGCGCCGCCCGTACCGCGGCGCCGACGGACCCGGCGGCGGCGATATGGTTCTCCTTGATGAGGATGCCATCATAGAGACCGGTGCGGTGGTTGTGGCAGCCGCCGGTGCGCACGGCGTATTTCTGCGCCAGGCGCAGGCCGGGAAGGGTCTTGCGGGTGTCGAGGATGCGTACCGGCAGTCCCGCCACGGCCTCGGCATAGCGCCGCGCCAGGGTGGCGGTGCCAGACAGGGTCTGCAGGAAGTTCAGGGCGCTGCGTTCGCCGGTGAGCAGGGCGCGGGCCGGGCCCTCCAGGCGGCACAGCACCTGGTCGGGTGCCACGGTATCACCGTCATGTGCCTCCCAGTGCACCCGCACCGACTCGTCCAGGCACTGGAACACGGCATTGAACCAGGCCGCGCCGCACAGCACCGCGGCCTCGCGGCTG